>JAUXLW010000095.1 GCA_030623545.1 Acidimicrobiia bacterium
CCTGTTTCCTAGCTTTTTCAGCTATGGGAGCAGGATCTGGATACACCTCGATGTGGACCGTCACCATGTCACAACCTGCCGTCTTGAACTGCTCGAAGTAGAAATCGGCATTGTTCATCATCAGATGGGTATCGAAAAACAACTTCGAATGCGGCCGTAGATCCTCGATGACACTGAGACCGAAGGAGATATTGGGGACGAAATGACCGTCCATAACGTCAACGTGAAGTCCGTCGACCAACGGTTCAACCCGCGCTACATCGTCGGCGAGGTGGGCAAAATCAGCCGCGAGCAGGGAGGGGTAGATACGAGCGGGCATCTAGTGCAGCTTACCGGCCGGGTCCTATCAGACTGATGAACATGCCGTCGGTCCGGGTCAGGTGAGGAGCCAGGAGCCACCCCTTCCCTTCGGATCTTCCCGGCAACCCGTCCGGGGGTCGAGCGGCGAATCCTTCGACGACTTGCGTGGTCTCCTCGGAAAAAACGGTACATACCGAGTACACCACAAGCCCGTCCGGCTTCAGCAAAGGCAAGGCCGCACTGATCATTTGTCGCTGCCGCTCCCCGGCCTGTCCTGGCTGATCGGGGCGCAGCCGATGACGGATCTCGGGACGACGTCGGAGAGTGCCGAGCCCGGTGCAGGGGGCATCGAGCAGCACTCGATCGAAGGCGGCGAGCGCCAGGGGGGGACGGCGGGCGTCGGCGATCAGCCAGGGAATGTCAACGCCGGCAACTCTGAGGCGCTTGCGGGCGTTGCGAGCCCGGCGTTCGTGGTAATCGAGCGCGACGAGGGTGCCCTCACCTTGCATCCGGTCGAAGAGGTGCAGCGTCTTACCACCCGGGGCCGCCGCCAAATCCGCCACAACCATGCCGGGCAAGACTCCAGCGGCTATCCCCACCGCCACCGACGATGGATCCATGTACTCGAGTCCCGGGGCCGGTTCGGCAACGCGGTATGCATCGGGGATACCGGCGACTGCTTCTCCCCCACCAGGGTCGGTGCCGGGTCGGACTCTGGCATTGAGTGGGGCCGGTTGTTGGGAAGCCTGCAGAAACTCTCGCGCTTCCTCGGAGCCCCACGCTCCCGTCAGCGACTCCAGAATCCAGGGGGCAACCCCCAGTTGGAGCGCCTCCCCCTCAACACCCGTCGGGAGTGGAGCACGGCCCCTGGTCAGCTTCCTCAGAATTGCGTTGGCGAAACCGGCTGCCCCCTGGCCTGCCACCGACCGTGTCGCCGCAACCGCCTCGTTGACGGCGGCGTGTGGCGCCCCGTCGCCCATCAGCAACTCGTACCCTCCCACCCGCAGCAGGTCGAGAACGGCGTCGTCGATTTCATCGAGCACCCTGCTGGACACCTCCGCCAGGTTGTGGTCGATCTCAGGGAGGTGGCGAAGGGTCCCGTAAACCAATCTCCGCACCAGGCGCGCATCCTGGTCCGACCCGAGCTGGTTGAGAAGGACGTTCGAGAAGGCTCCTTCGCGTATGACCCGCCCCAGCAACTTGGCAGCCTGAAGGCGAGCGGAAGGGGTCAACCGAGCCGCCAGGCGCCCCGGTGACCGTTAGCCCAGGCCAGGCCGCTCATACGGCCCCCTCCGGCCTGTTGCACAGTCCGCAATACGAGGACTCCCTCTTTAGTGCCGAGGTGCAGGAGATCATCGAAAACCGCCAACTCTCCGGCTTCGAGCTCATCTTCCGCCAGAGGCTCCGCCTCCCAAATCTTGAGTCGCTGCTCATCGACCAGTCCCCAGGCCCCTGGTTTGGGGTTGAAAGCCCGAACCATGCGGTGCAGGTCCATCGCCGAGCTCGTCTCGGGCTGAAGCTTCGCCTCGGCGGACGTCACCTTCTTGGCGGCGGTGGCGTCGGCACCCTGAGCAGTCCGGGTTGCCGTACCCGCGAGAATGGCGTTGAGGTTGTCTGAGAGAAGAGTCGCCCCCAGGCCGGCCAGGCGCTCGGTGAGCGACCCGGTGGTGTCACCCTCCCCGATGGCAACTGCCTCCCAAGCAACGATGTCACCGGTGTCCATTCCGGCGTCGAGTTGCATGAGCGTCACCCCGGTCGTCGAGTCTCCTGCCAGGATTGCTCTGGCGACCGGTGCCGCCCCTCGCCAACGCGGCAGCAGGGAAAAGTGGACGTTCACGAAACCACATCTCGGCACGGCCAGCAGCCGTTCGGGAAGGAGCTGGCCGTAAGCGACCACAACCGCCAGGTCGAACCCGGCCAGGTCGGCGGCGATCTCCGCGGCTCTGTCGGGCTGGGAAATCGCCAGATTCCAGTTCAACGCCGCCTCCTTCACGGCCGAAGGTCGCAAGCGACCCGACCGGCCTCGCGGCTTGTCGGGACGGGTTACAACGACGCGGACATCGGAACGTGCGCGCAGGACGTCGAGGCTGGGGACGGCGGCGTCGGGAGTCCCGAAAAAAGCGACCACGCGGGGATGCGAGGTCATGTCAATCCCGCTGGGCGATTCCCAGCGCTTCCTCTCGCAACTCCCGCAGCGCTTCCTTCTTCAGCTGCTCATCGAGCTGCTCGATGAGCAGCTTCCCATTGAGGTGATCCACCTCGTGTTGGAGCATCCTTCCCAAGAGCTCATCGCCGGTGACTGTGATCGGCTCGCCGGCAAGGTCGACTCCCTCGACCCGGACAAAGTCGGGTCGTTCGATGGGCCAAAAGCGTTCCGGCACGGACAGGCATCCTTCATCGAACTCCCACTTCCCGGAGGTCTCGACTACTTCGGGATTGATGACGTGCCCCGGGCCCTCACCGATGTCGTATACGAGCAATCGTTTCGAGACTCCGATCTGGGGCGCGGCCAGCCCCACCCCGGGTGCGTCGTACATGGTCTCGAGCAAGTCGGCGATCAATCTGGCCAGGGCGTCGTCAAACTCGGTCACCGGATCGGCCACTGTGCGCAGCACCGGATCGCCAAAAACCCGTATCGGAAAGACTGCCATGGCCGAAAAGGGTACTCCGGAGAGGCTCAGAGTTGGAGCGGATCAACGTCAATCCGCACCCTGATACCGCGCTCCCGCCATTCGTGAACTACCCGGCGCAAACCCACCCTGACTCGACGCAGATCTCGTCCTTGTATCAGCCAGTGGAAGCGGCCATCCCGGGAGGCGGGACCGAAGATCTCCACCCCCTGACCTCCAAGCCCTCTCAAATCGTCGTCTGCCTCCCCGTCGGTGTCGAGTTCGACCACAATCACTTCGCCGCTGGGCGGCAGTCGGCTTTCCGCTCGCTTCTCAATCTCTCGCTCCAGAAACTTGAGAGGATCGCCATGACGCAGGGCGACAATTACCGGGTCGTTGGGCAGCCCCGTCTGGATCAGGCAACGCCTCCCTCCACCCCGACCGACCATGCCGGCCACCCGGCTGAGAATCCGCAAAGCGTCCTCGGCAGCCCGATAGTGCGGGGCGTGGATCAACCCATCCGCATCCACCACAACAGCCAGGTCGACCTGGTGAGCACCGGCCAGGTCGCGTTCGGTGCCGAGCCACACCGGGGCGCTAGAGCCCACCTCGCCGACTTCGAACGAACGTTCTAAATCCACCCCGAGCCTCTCGACGCCGGCGCCTAGTGGCTCGAAGCGCTTTCCCCCGCACTCAACACAATCGCCCAAAGGGGCAGAACACCGAACACAACGATCTGATCTGTCCGCTCGAGCCTCGCAGACCTGGCATTGGCGCACCACGCGGCAAACGCTGCATCGGAATGCCGGGGCAAAACCGCGTCGGTGCGTAAATACCAGCGCTCGCCTGTTCTTGTCCACAGTTCCCCGGATGGCAGCCAGCGCCCTGCTCGACACAAAGCCGGCCCCGGGTGGTTCCTCCGTCCGATCGACGACCTCTACCAGCGGCCAGATCCGTGTGCCTCCAGTTCTGGAAATTGGGATCCCGGCGGCGAGGAGCTCAGTGGTCGGCACTGCTCCGAGAAAAACCAGCCCATGTCGTTCAACCGCCGCTCGCCGCCGCGCCACCTCGCGAACGTGGATCGTCGGCGTCTGCTTCTCCTTCATGGCCCGGCGCCCTTCCTCCACAACCACCATGAGAGCAAGCCCCGTCACCGGCCAAAGAGCGGCCTCTCTGGTACCGACGATCAAGAGCCCGGGCTGGGTTGACGCCCGTGTCCATTCTGCTGTGAGCTTTCCGGCCGCAAGGGCGGTGTATCCCCGAAGCACCCGACCGGGAAAGCGCTCCTCTAGCTCCGTAGCCAGCGCCTCGACCTCGGCCACTGTGGAGACAACCGCGACGACCGACCGCTGTGCCTGTAAGACCGGAGCAGCTAGTGCCGCGATCGGCTCGGAATGGGGCCACCGGGTGAGAAGGTAATGGGGCCTGGCATGACTCCCTTCAGCGAGCGCCTTCGACAAGTCGGGAAGCGGTGAGGGAAGTTGGGCTGCAATCGGGTGCAGAGAAGGGATTCTCACTGGACGAGGAAGGTTGGGTGGCGCCGCCTTGGAAAGCAACACGCTCAGTGGCGCTACGTAATGAGTGGCGAGCCATCGAAGGGTCTCCAGCAACCTCGTGTGGAAGATCGGAAAGGCACTGGAGACGGCGTTGATGGGCTTGAGCGAGGCGGTCTCGCCCGTCCGCAATCCAACAACATGGCCTCTGACCCTCCTCCCCCCGAGCGGAACCCTGACAATCGTCCCGACTTCGACGTTCATGTCCGGTGGAATCGAATAGCTGAAACCGTCGTCGACGGCAAAGGTCGGTATGTCGGGAACCACCTGGGCGATGCGCCCCGGCGCCGTCACTGCCGCGGCTCTGAAGCCTGACGCACCCGGACGACCGCGTCCCACAGACGGGTCGCCACCTCGGCCTTCGTCAGCAGCGGCCAGGGCTCGGTCGAACCATCCGGGTAAAAGATTGTCACTTGATTCGTGTCGGTCCCGAAACCCGAGCCCTCGGCCAGAACGTCATTGGCGACCAAAAGATCAACACCCTTCGTCATTGCCTTCTCCCGCGCCCGATCGAGGGAACCGGCCTCGGCTGCGAAACCGACAACGAGGGCATCCGGAGCCTTCTCGGACACTCCGAGCAAGATATCGGGAGTCGGCTCCAGTTCGATCACCTGAAGCCCGTCTCTCCTGCGGATCTTCTCGGCCGAAGGCGCCGCAGGTCGAAAATCGGCCACCGCAGCCACCATTACGACAACGTCTTGTCGGGGGGCAAGCCCCCAGACCGACTCGGCCATCTCCTGGGCGGTTTCCACTCGTATGATCGTGGCGCCTGTGTCGACGGTCTCGACTGTCGTGACCAGGGTTACATCGGCCCCCCGGTCGGCTGCTTCGGCGGTGACGGCCAGACCCATCTTTCCAGAAGAGTGATTGCCGATGTAGCGAACGGGATCGATCGGCTCGCGGGTCCCTCCGGCCGTAACGAGTACCCGCCAACCCGAGAGGTCACCCGGCAAGAAGCTTCTCCAGGGCCGCAACTATCTGTTCGGGCTCCGCCATGCGCCCGACGCCTTCGTCACCGCCCGCCAGCGCCCCGGACTCAGGCCCCACCATCCGATGACCATCGTCGATGAGGCGACTCACGTTCCGTTGCGTCGCCGGGTGCTCCCACATCTCGGTGTGCATGGCGGGTGCCAACAGGACCGGACAACGGGCGGCCAGCAACGTGTTGCTCAACAGATCATCGGCCAGCCCCCCGGCGAGTTTCCCCAGGGTGTTGGTGGTTGCCGGCGCCACGACGATGATCTCCGCCCAGCTCGCCAG
>JAUXLW010000035.1 GCA_030623545.1 Acidimicrobiia bacterium
GAATGGGTCAAGAAAACCGGTTATCCGGTCCCAGCGATAATCGGCAGCCATTGCCAGCAACAGCGCCGCCATCCCTCCTCCGGCCGCGCTGACTGCGACAAACCGGAACGGTGCCTCAGACGCCACCAACACAGCCAATGCGCCGAAACCCACGATGATGGTGGTGCCAAGGTCGGGCTGGGCGATTATCAGTCCACCCATGAGTCCGAGACTGGCCGCCACCGGCCAGAAGAAGTGAGCAAAATCGGTGAGCAGATCGCGCTTGCGGGCCATGACCATGGACAGAAACACCACAACCGCGAACTTGGCGAACTCGGATGGCTGAACCGTCAAGGGCCCGACCTGGAGCCAGGAGCGACTTCCTCCGCGGACTACTCCAAAAAACAGAACGGCCACAAGGGAGAGAGCCGAGATCCCCAGAATCGGAGTGGCCGCTCTGCGGTACAAGTCGTAAGGGACTCGCGAGGTGACGGCCAGCGCCGCAGAGCCGGCCACAACCCATAGAAACTGTCGGCGGAAGTAGTAAAGCGAGTCGTCGAACTCGGCAAGAGCAGGCACCGAAGACGCGGAGAGAATCGCTCCCAGACCAACAATGATGAGGGCAACCATCGGCAGCACGAGAAGAGTCACGATTCGGCGACTGACGACCTCTTCGTGGGCCCGGCGCCTCGCCCCTTGCCTGGCTCCAACTATCGACGTCACCCGGCTAGCCACCATCCACCTCCGGGGCCGGAAACTTGGCTGCAACTGCAGCCTCAAACGCATCGCCACGGGCCATATACGAGGCGAACATGTCAAAACTGGCGCAGCCGGGAGCCAGCAGAACTGTGTCTCCCTCCTTGGCAAGCTCGGAGGCCAGCTCGACCGCCTCCCCCAGATCGGAGGCCATCACGGTGTTCGACCCCGAGAGCTCGGCTGCTGCCTCCCCGATTGCCACAATGCCCCGCAAGTTGGCGGCCGAAAGCATCGGAGTCAGATCGAGGCCCTTATTGCGGCCACCGGCTATCAACACCACTGACGGGTATGCCTGGATGGACGCCAGCGCAGCGTGCGGGTTGGTGGCTTTCGAGTCGTTGACCCACGCCACTCCGTCCCAGGTCCCGACCAGAGTCCGACGGTGGGGCCCGGGGCTGAAGCCCATCACTGTTCTCTCTACCGCATCGAGGGAGACGTCCAGTAACCCCGCCGCCACGCCGGCGGCAGCCAGATCGACCAGGTAGGCCGGATCCGAAATCGACCCCAGCGCGATTTCACCCGCCGGGAGGACCAGCCGATCGCCGATGGGCCCTCCACCGCCCTCCGGTACCCGATGACCCGAAACCGGGACCAACCGGGACCTGGCGACGGCAACCCGGGAACTGGCCTCGGCATCATCGATGTCATAAACCAGCGCATCTTCTGCGTTCTGGTTTTGGAAAATCTTGGCCTTAGCAGCGGCGTATGGCTCGAAGCCTCCGTGCCAATCGAGATGATCGGGAGCAATGTTGAGCAAAACAGCTACCCGGGGATGGAAACGTTTGATGAAACGCAATTGAAAACTCGACACCTCAACGACCACGACATCCCACGGCTCAACCACAACCGAACTGAGCGCAGTGCCGATGTTCCCGGCAGCAACCGCCTTGCGTCCATCGGCTTGCAGCATATCGGTGATAAGCCCGGTGACGGTCGATTTGCCATTGGTGCCGGTGACCGCCACCAGGGTGCTGTCGAGCACAGATGCAGCCAACTCCACTTCGGATATCACCGGGAATCCGGCTGCAAGGGCATCGCGCACCTCGAGCGAGTGCTCAGGCACTCCCGGACTTACGACCACCCGGTCGACCCGGTCGAGCAGGTCGGCCGACCATTCACCGGCGGCAGTTGGGTAAGCGACGGCCAGGTCTCCGATCGCAGCCGGGTCGCGGTCATAGATGGTGACGTCATCACCCAGCGAGCTAGCCAAAGCTGCCGCGGCCCGGCCGCTCACCCCGGCCCCGACGACCAGAGTCTTCACGACAAGCCCCCTTCCATCGAGATGAAGTCTCCATAGAAGATTCCGAGGCCGAGGGCAACACAGATTCCCGCGATGATCCAGAAGCGCACGATGACCGTCGTCTCCGGCCAGCCTCGCAGCTCAAAGTGATGGTGGAAAGGAGCCATCCGGAAGACTCGCTTTCCGAACATCCGAAACGACGCCACCTGGATGATCACCGACATCGTCTCCAGCAGATACAGCCCGCCCAGCACCGCCAGGAGGAGATGAGTGTTCGTGAGGAGGGCGAGAGCTGCCATCGCCCCGCCGAGGGCCTGGGAACCGACGTCTCCCATGAAGAGCTCGGCAGGAGCCGCGTTGTACCACAGGAACGCCATGGCAGACCCCAGGAGGGCGGCAGCGAAAATCCCCAGGTCGAGCGCACCGTCGACGGCGTATACCGACGGATTGCGGAACTGCCAGAAACCAATGATCACGTAGGCGCCGAACACCAGCGCCCCCGAACCGGCGGCGAGGCCATCGAGCCCGTCTGTGAGGTTCACGGCGTTGGCGGTCGCCGTCAGCAGCAAGAGGACCCACAGCACATAAATCCAGTTCAAATCGAGACCCAATTCCCTGGTAAAGGAGATCTCCGTCGACACACCGGCAGCAACCGCCCCCCACGCAAAGAGACCTGCCACCAGCAGCTGGCCGCCGAGCTTCCAGCGTTTGCTCAATCCGAGGTTCTGTTCTCTCGCGTATTTTTGATAGTCGTCGATGAAGCCGATGACACCCATGCCAACAAATGCGCCGACAGCCAGGAGCCCCTCGAAACTGAACGGCCGCAGGTCGAATCCGAAACCATCATCCGGTGACCAGAACCGTAAATGGGCCAGGGCGTAGCCGACCACGGCTGCGATGATCAGCACCGAGCCGCCCATCGTTGGGGTACCCCGCTTGTGGGAATGCTCGGCGACGTCATCCTGGATGAACTGCCCAACGTCGCGCTCGCGTAGAAACTTGATGGCCCACGGCATAGTCACGAAGGCGAGACCGAAGCTAAAGACGACGGCAACAAGGAGCCCGATCACTGTGCCAGCTCCTGCGCGAGGCCCTCGAGGCCAACCGCCCGCGATGCCTTGACCAGGACAACATCTCCGTCGCGAACCACGCCCTCGATGGCATCTTTGGCCTCGGCGGGCGTTGCGACAGGCTCGGCGATCTTGCCGGCCCCGGCCGCCAGGCCCGGATCCTCACCAACAACAACCAGAACCTCAAAGCCGAGTTCCTTAGCCAACGAGCCCATCGCAACGTGAGCTTCGGGAGCAGCCGGACCTAGCTCGGCCATCAAGCCGAGAATCGCCAGGTGCCGGCCCGGCATGGCTGCCACAGTTCGCAAAGCGGCCTCCATGGAGTCGGGATTGGCGTTATAGGCATCGTTGACCACTGTGAAACGGCCAGGGTGGACCTCCATTCGCCACAGCGAAGGTCCCGCCAGTGCCAGACCGGCGGCAACATCGGGCAAAGCCCGGCCCAGAATCAACGCCGCGGCCGCGGCCGCGGCCGCGTTGCTCGCCTGATGGGCCCCGGCCAGTTGTAACCCCACCCGGGCGTGCTCGCCCTGTGACCTCAACGTAAAACTTGGCCTCCCGATCTCGTCAAGCTCGAGCGCACCAATCTCGACATCGGCTCCTCGACCACCGAATGTCACCACCTCGATCCCACCCTGAAAGGCCCAGTCGATCAGCTGCTCTTGTCCAGCCGGTAGCACTGCCACCCCGCCATCCAGGCCCTCGACCAGGTCCCACTTGGCCTGACGCACATTGTCCACGTCTCCCAGGGTGGCAATGTGGCTGAGGCCGATACCGGTGATCACCGCCACATCGGGCTCGATAATCGGAATCAGGTTGCGAATGTGACCGATGCCGCGGCTTCCGACTTCGAGGACGAGCACCTCCGTGTCGTCTGGAGCCATGAGCACCGTGAGCGGCACACCGACTTCGTTATTGAACGACCTGGGGGATGCCCAGGTACCAACCCCCAGGGCTGAAGCCAGCAAGTCTTTCGTGGAGGTCTTTCCGGTGCTGCCTGTGATTGCAACCGACTGGGCGTTCAGCTCCCGGCGCCGCCGGGCACCGAGGGCGCCGAGGGCCTGCAGCGTGTCGGTGGCCTCCACCCGTGGTTCGAGCCGAGACCCCACTTCGACAAGAATCGCCGCAGCGCCGTCGTCGAGGGCTTGGTTTGCGAAGTCATGCCCGTCAAAGAATTCGCCCCGCAAAGCAACGAACAGCGAGGCCGGCGGCACGTGACGCGAGTCGGTGGTGACGGCGGTGATTGTTGCCTGCCCGAATGCAGTTCCCCTGACCGTGGCGGCGACATCGTCGAGCGACCATTTCACGAGCCGATCACCGCCTCTCTGGCTACGACCCGGTCGTCGAAGGGAATCACTCGTCCGCCGATCTCTTGTCCCGGCTCATGGCCTTTTCCGAGTATCAGGACCACGTCTCCCACCTCGGCGGTCGATATGGCCATCTCGATTGCCGTCCGGCGGTTTGGCTCCAGCACTAACTCGGCGGCTTCTCCGGCACCCGCGGACACCTGAGCCACGATCTCGGCCGGGTCCTCGGTGCGGGGGTTGTCGGACGTAATGAAGGCAACATCAGCCTGTGAGGCGGCTTCGCCCATGGCGGGTCGCTTGGCCTGGTCGCGGTCTCCCCCCGCCCCGACGACCACCAGGATTCGGCCGGCAACCAGCGGCCTGACCGTGCTCAAGACTTCATTGATCCCATCAGGGGTGTGGGCGTAGTCGACCAGAATCCGGAACTCCTGCCCGGCGTCTATCACCTCCATGCGGCCGGGGATCGGCTCCATGCTCGTGAGCCCGGTCCCAATCGCTTCGAGGGAGAGACCAAGCGCCCGGGCACAGCCGGCTGCCACCAAAGCATTGGATACGTTGAAAGATCCACCGATCGGAAGTTCGACGGGTACGGCGCCCTCCGGGGTAACAAGGTCGAACCGCGACATTTCAAGCCCGTCGACGACGCTCTCGGCGCGAATGATCCCCTGGCTGCCGGTCGTGATGACATCCCGGTCGGTGAGCTCGAGCAGCCTGCGGCCCCAGACGTCATCCACACATATCACCGCCGAACCGGCCCCATCGGTGAAGAGCCGGGCCTTGGCCGCAAAGTACTCCTCCATGTCGCCGTGGAAGTCAAGGTGGTCCTGCGAGAGGTTGGTGAAGGCCACGACGCGGAATTCCGTCGCATCCATTCGCCCGAGCACGAGGGCGTGGGACGACACCTCAACGGCTGCCACCTGGACCTTCTTGGCAACCATCCTGGTGAGCAGGCGCTGGAAGTCCGTCGCCTCAGGAGAGGTGCGCTCGATGTCCACGCGGTCATCACCAATCCGTGCCCCGACCGTCCCGACGACGCCCGGCAGGCGCCCAGAGGCTGCCACGACGGAAGCCAACATGTGAGTCACGGTCGTCTTGCCATTGGTTCCGGTGACACCGACTACATCCAGGCGCCGGGAGGGGTGACCATGCACCTCGGCAGCCAGTAGCGGAAGAGCCCGCCTGGTGTCGGCCACCACGATTTGCGGCACCGCGACGTCCGCCAGGTCCTCGACGCACGCCGCAGAAGCGTTGGCGCCGGCGATGAAGTCATGGCCATCGCGATTCGAGCCCCGAATAGCAACAAAAAGGTCACCGGGCCCGGCCGACCGACTGTCGTGTGTGACGTCATTGATCTCAACATCGGCCGGCCCGACCAACTGGCCTGCGGTCACAGTTGCGAGACGCCCAAGAGTCACCGGCTTAGCCCCCATCCTGCGGTACCCCGAGCTGGTGGAGTGCGAACTGCATGATTCGTGCGAAAGCCGGAGCGGCCGCCGAACCGCCGGTGCGCTGGCGACTAACAGTCGGCGAGTCAATGAACACCCCAATGGCCAACCGGGGCCGGGCTGTGGGGCCGATGCCGATGAAACTGGCGATCACGTCGTCGCCGTAGCAGCCGATAACCTCCGTCCCCGGGCAGGCCAGGTCAGGCTCGAACTTCACAGTCGTCCCCGTCTTGCCGGCAACCGAGTAACCCTCGACCCTGGCCCTGGTGCCGGTGCCAACCTCGACCACACCAGCCAGCATCCGGCGCATGACCTGCGCCGTCTTCACCGAAAGGACCCTCTGGCGTTGCTGGGGATCGACGATGCTGCCCCCGTCGGCATCGATCACTTCTTTCACAAGTCTCGGCTGGATCCACACGCCGTCGTTTCCTACCGTGGCAAACACAGCCGTCATCTGGAGGCGGGTTACGTCGACGAAATAGCCGATTGCGGTCGACGCCCCACACGAGTCGCACCACTGCTGCGCCTCGCGCAGCAGGCCGGGGGCCTCGCCGGGAAAATCGATGCCGGTGGGAGCCCCGAGCCCGAAACCCTGCAGATATCGATAGAGGAGCGGGTCGCCCAGCTCCTGCTGCACCAGAATCGTCCCTACGTTGGAAGACTTGGCAACGATGTCCGAAACAGTCCATTCCTGCGTCTCGTGCTCACTGAAGTCGAAGTACTCGCGGTCGAACACCTCAATGGAGTCCGGGACCTCAAACACTCGATCAGGTGTAACAACCCCCTCCTCGATGGCAGCTGCAATGGTGATCAGCTTTTGGGTTGAGCCCGGCTCATAGACGTCGGTAACAATTCGATTGCGGAACACCTCGGGGTCATCTCCGATGTCATTGGGATCAAAAGTTGGATAACTCGCCATGGAAAGCACATCGCCGTTGGTCACGTCTAGGACGACAATGTGGACACCTTTGGCTCCCGTCTTCTCCGCGGTTTCAGCCGCCACCAGTTCGGCCATGAACTGCAGCTCTCCGTCGATCGTGAGAACCACGTCCCGCCCCGGCTTCGACTGCTTTACCTCATACTGGCCTTGCGGTATCACCCGGCCCCGGCCCGACCGCTCAAAGAGCAACTCGCCCGGTTCCCCCGTCAGAACATCGTCATATGAGGCCTCAATGCCCTCCAGGCCCTGGTTATCGAGGCCGACGAACCCCAGGACCTGGGCTGCCAGGGTATCCGAGGGGTAGACGCGCTTGGGCTCGGGAATCAGGTGGATCCCGTCGAGGTCCAGGTCCACCACGGCCTGGGCGGTTTCCCGCCGCAGCTTGCGGGCAATGTATGAGAAGCTGCCATCTTTCTCGAGAACGGCCAGGAGGTCGACAATCGGTCGACCAACCACCGGCGACAAGGCGGTAGCGGTCGCCAGTGGATCGGTGACCTCCTGCGGATTGGCGTAGACCGTGGTGGCTTCAATAGTGAGTGCGAGCTCTCGGCCATCGCGGTCGTAGATCGTGCCCCGATCGGCGTCGAGGGTGATCCGTCGTAAGCGCTGGTCGAGTGCCTGATCCTCGAGCTCGGCCGCCTGAACTCCTTGCACCAGTATCAATCTGGCCCCCAGCAGAAGCCAAGCACCTAGGAACAGGCCACCGACAAGGAAGAGTCGGACGTGCTGGGGGCGCCACCTGTTGCGCCCCACGTCTAGTCCCCGGGCCGGCCCGAGTCGCCGCTAAGGACTGCAGCGCTCAGCCCGGCCGTCATTGTTCCCCCAGCGTGGCGAGCACGGTCGGTGCGTCGACACCAGCTAGATCCCCAATTTCGTCGGTAGGCACCGGCATCGGTGCAAACAGGGTGCGCCCCGTTGGCGGCAGAATCATGCCCATGGTCTCCGCCTCGGCGTAGATCCGCTCCGGCGATTCCAGCTGGGCAACCTGCAGGCGAAGCTCATCGAACTCTGCCTCCTGCTGCTCAATAGAGGTCTCGAGGGTGGTGAGCTGGAAAGCAGCCCTGTCGAGGTGAACCCTCGAGTAGATCAAGGCGAAAAATAGAGCCACTGCCAACAAGAGCCAGCCAAGCTGGCGAACCTGGACACGAACCCTCACCGACCCGCTAATGACACGAAGCCCCGGCCGAATCGCAGGAGCCGGCGCAAGGCGGGAAGCCATCAGGCGATCTTCTCCGCAGCTCGCAACTTGGCGCTTCTAGCCCGGGGGTTCTCGGCTATTTCCTCTTCCGTGGGACGTACCACCTTGCGGTTGAGGAGACGGAAACTGGGAGCGACGGCCGGCACCGGCATGGGTGAGGAGGCACCATCCGATGAGGAAGCGGCCGATACCAGCCGCCGCTTGACTATTCGATCTTCGAGAGAGTGGTAGGAGATCACCACGACCCGCCCCGTGGGGACAAGGATCTCGAGTGCGGCATCAAGGCCCTCCGCCAGGGCGTCGAGCTCGTCATTGACCGCGATCCTGAGAGCTTGGAACGTCCTCCGGGCCGGGTGGCCCCCCCGGCGACGCGTCGCGGCCGGGATGGCAACCTTGACGATTTCGGCCAATTGCCCGGTGTCCGTGATCGGGCGAGCCCGGACGATGGCACCGGCGATACGCCGGGCAAATCGCTCTTCTCCGTACCGGGCAATAACCCGGGCGAGCTCTTCCTGAGGCCATTCGTTGACAAGCTGTTCTGCCCTGAGGTCGCCAGCACCCATGCGCATATCAAGAGGGCCGCTTCGGCGAAAGCCAAAACCTCGCGCGGCGTCGTCAATCTGTAGAGAGGAAAGTCCAAGATCAAAGAAGACACCCGTGATCGCATCGAAACCGGCCTCCTCAGTAACTTCGGAGAGCAGTCGGAAATCGGATGTCACGAAGGTCACCCTGGGGCCGAGCATCGCGGCGCGGCCGGCCGCTTCCGGGTCCCGGTCGAGCGCCAAAATTCGGACGTTCGGGTCGAGGACGTCCAGGAGCCGCCGGGTGTGTCCCCCTCCGCCGAATGTGGCGTCGATGATCACCCCGGAGCTGATGGGACGGAAGAGATCGGCCACTTGCTCGACCATGACGGGCCGGTGAAGCGGAGCCTGGTGCATTGTCAGCCCCCCGGAGCGCTGGCGCCAACATGGAAGCGGGCGGAGTAAGGGGCCTTCCATTTGGCATCCGGGGGGCTGGCGATGAACCCTGCCCTCGATCTTGCTTTACGTCCTCCATTGACATCTCAAATACCGTGCTCGCTGAGCGCTTCTTCGATGTCTGCGTAGTAGTCGTCCGCACTCGAAGTGATTTCCTGCCACTTCGAGCTATCCCATAGCTCAACTCGCTCCCCCACTCCGACAACAGCGATCTCCTTATCGAGCGCTGCGTAGGAGCGAAGGTTCGCAGGAACCTGAATGCGGCCCTGTTTGTCGGGACGCTGGTCCATGGCTCCGGCGAAGAAAGCACGAGCATAGTTGCGGAACTTGCGATCCGTGCGAGGTAGTGACTTGATGCGCTCGACTTCCTGCTCCCACTGTTCGAGCGTGAAAACAAAGAGGCAGCGCTCCTGTCCTTTGGTGATGACGCAACCTTTGGCCAGTTCGTCTCGGAAGCGGCTCGGCAGCACAACGCGTCCTTTGGGGTCAATCGTGTGTTGGTATTCACCCAAAAACACTGTGCGTCCATCCTGTCCGTCTGTCCTCGGTGGGCCTCACCGGCCCGTGGTTGGTCCTCCACTTCGCACCACTATGGTCCCTTCCCCCCCACATGTCAACTTTATGTACCACTCTGTTTGTGGATTTCTCGGCCGTGCATCAAGCACCCTTGCGTCCCGGGCCGAGAAATCCACTGCTGCCGCCGGAACCCGAGACATAGGACGGCCGGCGCCGCAGGCGCCAGGCCCAGAACCAACCACATTGCTTGCCCGTCACTTCTCAGCCC
>JAUXLW010000152.1 GCA_030623545.1 Acidimicrobiia bacterium
CACCGACAACAACCCCGCCCCGAATCCGTACTCGTTGCCTAACACGATGATGAAGACAACTCCGAAACCAAGCACACCAACCGATAGGGCTACCAAGAGCCAGGCAAATATCCTCATGATGAGGGCTCCCCTTTGATGAGTCACGTCACCATTGTCTGCCCGATTCATTGGCGCGTCTATCAGGGATTCTCCCTACCCGCCCACATCATCAATCAGGCACATCTGCGCTGACTAGTGAGGCTCGCACCGGTACGGACGGTGGTCGCCAATCTCGGATGTGATCTGAAGTCGGAGGGAAAATGACATCCCCGATGGACTTCTATTCGGCGGGGCGAGGCAGCCGAATCAGCCGGTGGTCGGGGGTGAACAACTTCCCCACCGATCCATAGGCGATCAGCGTGGTGGTGGTGGCCACCGATCCGAGAATCAGAAACATGATCGCCGCCTGCACCAGCACGGCATCAAATGGATCCACTCCGGCCAGGATCAAGCCTGTCATGGCACCCGGAAGAAACACCAGGCCCACCGCCCGGGTCGTTTCGATCTGGGGAATGAGGGCGGTGCGCAGTGCGGCCCGCATATAGGGCAAAGCCGCCCTCCGTGACGGGTGTCCCAGTGCCAGGCGGGCCTCAACCTCATCCCGCTTGTCGCGGAGCTCTTCAACCACGCGACGGGCCGTCACCACCGATGCGTTCATGGAGTTGCCCACCATCATCCCCGCCAGCGGCACCAGAGCCCGGGCTTCGAGCGGAAAGATCCCCAGGCCGAACATCACTGCCAGGCTGACGGCGAGAGTAGCTCCAAACGCGACGAGCCCGATTCGGGCCAGCCCGGGAATCTCAGGCGCCCGCCGGGATAACACGCCGGCCGCGAACACTGCCATGGCCGCCACCCATAGCCAGGAGAGCACCAGCGACCGTTCCTCGTCGATGATGAAGGCCAGCACCACCCCTATTCCCAGCAGCTGCACCGTCGCTCGTAGAACCGCAGTGAAGATGCTCGTCTCCAGGCCAAGGCGGTTCCAGCGGGATAGCACCAGGGCCACCACGATGAGAATCAAAGAGGCGATGAGGCCTACTGCATCAACATCACCCGGCATCGTTCTCTCCAGCAAGGAACTCGAGGACACGTGGATCGGACGACCCGGCCACCGCCGACGCCGCACCCGTGTAGGCGATGGCACCGCCGATGACCACCACGACATGGTCGGCGATCCGATTCACCTGGTCCAGGTCGTGGCTCACCCACACCACTGGAATGCCCTCCCCGGCCAGCTGTTGTGCCAGCCCCTCAAGGCGGTGGGCGGCCGCACCATCAAGTGAAGACGTCGGCTCGTCCATCAAAAGGGCTGTGGGAGAGGCGACCAGGGCCCTGGCCAGGCAGGCCCGCTGGGCTTCGCCGCCCGATAGCTCGTCGGCGGGACGCTCGAGGAAGCTCTCCCCGAGAGCCACCCGCTTCAGAACCGCCCGGTAAGCATCGTCGTCGAGGACGCCGTCGGCTTCGGCCAGGTTGTCGCGCACCGTCCCGGCGAAAAGAACCGGCTTCTGAAAAACCATCCCCACCTGCCGTCGCAGGCTCAGCGGATCGAGGTCATTCATGGGTTGGCCGCGATACGAGATAGTCCCACTGGTCGGCAGCTCGAGCCGGTTGCACAGCCGCAGCAGAGTGCTCTTGCCGGACCCCGATGGGCCCACCAGCGCCGTGACTCCACTGGAGGGAACGGCCAACTCGATGTTGGAAAGGCGAACACCGCTCGACCCGGTGACGGTGACCCGGTCAAACTCGAAAAGAGGCCCGCCTGGCATCGCCCCAGGGTAGGCGGCGGCCAACGGTGTTGAGGAACGCGTTGCCGCTCAGGCTCTGTACCGTGACGACCGATGGCTAAGGGAATGAGCGAGCCGGCAATCAAGTTCCAGGGAGTTTTCCGCGCCTTTGGTGACGTGATGGCGGTGCGCGACCTCGACCTCGAGATCCCCGCCGGCAGCGTTGCCGTCCTGTTAGGCCCCAACGGGGCCGGCAAGACCACCACTATTCGCCTCAGCACCGGGGCTCTGGCGGCCGACTCCGGACAGATCTCCGTCCTCGGCCTTGATCCGAGGGTGGACGCCGGGGAGATTCGCCAATTATCGGGCGTGGTTCCGCCCAAGCCGGCGTTCTATGAGCGGCTCTCAGGCCGCGCCAACCTCCAGTTCGCTGCCCAGCTCTGGGGACTCGAATCCGATCTAGCCATCGAGGAGTCGGCGCAGCGCTTCGGAATCTCCGGGTCGCTCGATTCCGACGTGGGCGGTTACTCCACGGGCATGCGGACCCGCCTGGCCCTGGCGAGAGCGGTCCTCCACGACCCCGCGGTCCTCTTTCTCGACGAGCCGACGGCCGGCCTCGACCCCGAATCGGCCCGGGCTGTGCTGGCACTCATCACCGAGCTGGCCGGCAAAGGTCGCACGATCGTGATGTGCACCCACCTCCTGCACGAGGCGGAAGGCATCGCCGATCAGGTGGTGATGATGAGCGAAGGCCACGCCTGGGTCGCCGGACCACCCGATCACCTGGTCAACGAATATTGGGACGACAGGCGAGTGCACCTCGACGCGGAGAATCGAGAAGCCCTGGCCGTGGTCAAGGAATTCGAGGGGGTGGTCGCCTCCGAAACCAACGGGTTTGTGACTGTTGAACTCGACGATCTCAACAGGCTCCCCGCCCTCGTACAGCGCCTGGTCACACAAGGGGTGCGGCTCACCAGGGTGGAACCCGTGCAACCCACCCTCGAACAGCTCTACTTCGAGATGCAGCGCCATCACCGTGGCGAGGAAGCAAAGTCGTGAACTGGCACCGGGCCTGGGCCGTCACCCGAACGGATCTCCAGCAGCTCGCCAAGAGCCGCGACTACTGGCTGCCGATGGGTTTGCTGGCGGGGCTCTTCTTCGTGGTTGTACCGGTGGTGGCCCTCAACGTGATCGCTTCTGCCCAGGGAAGCGACGCAATCGAGCAGATCGGCACCGTGCTCCAATCACTGCCGATCAGCATCCAGAACAACATCCAGGGCGACTCACCGGAGGTCCGGGCTGCCTTTGCCATCGCGGTTTACCTGCTGGCTCCCATTGCCATAATTGTTCCGCTGACCATCGCTGCCGCGGTCGGCTCCAACACCATCGTTGGTGAGCGGGAGCGAGGCACAGGCGAGTTCCTGGCCCATTCGCCCATTACCGAGCGTGAGCTGTACGCCGGCAAGCTGCTCGCGGCTTTGATCCCCGGCTACGCCTCCACGCTCGTGGGCTTCGGTGTCTATTCAGTTCTGGTCAATCTCATCGTCGGCCCGAAGCTTGGCGGGTGGTTCTTCCCAACGGCCGGCTGGTGGGTCCTGATCCTGTGGGTGGTGCCACCCTTCATTGCTATCGCGTTGTCGCTGATCGTGCGCATCTCCGCCAGAGTTCAAAGCGCGGCCGCAGCCCAGCAGGCAGCTTCCCTGGTTTCACTCCCCGTGATCGTGGTCAGCTATGCGGTCGCCAGCGGCCTCATCTACGACCCCCTTCGCAGCGGCCTGGCCACCGGCGCCCTCGCCTGGCTGACGGCGTACATCCTCGTGATCACCGGAGCCAAGTCACTGCGCCGCGAGACGCTGCTGGGGATCGGCATCGGTGCCGGCAAGCGTGTCGCGGTCCCCCGTCGGCAAGAGGGAATAGCGGGGCCCGCAAAAGGTTGACCGTTCATATGGAACGCGACCTCGAGTTCATCTACATTGGGGATCCCATGTGCTCCTGGTGCTGGGGCTTTGCCCCCGTCCTCGAGCGGATGCAAGAGATCTATGAAATCCCCATCCGGGTGGTGGTCGGCGGGCTTCGTCCCGGACCCGACGCCGAGGAGTTGGATGACCGGGTGGCCGCCACCCTGGCGCATCACTGGGAGCAGGTGGCCCATGCCTCGGGCCAACCATTCGACCACTCCTTCCTTGATCGACGCGATGGCTGGATTTATGACACCGAGACTCCGGCGGTGGCCGTGGTGGTGATGCGCGGGCTCTCCCCGAGCGACACGCTGCGTTTTCATACCCGGCTGCAGCGAGCGTTTTACTCGGAGAGGGTCGACATCACCGACCCTGCCGAGTACCCGGCCTTGCTCGACGGCTTCGACGTCGACCACGACAAGTTCATGAGCCTGCTGGGATCGGACGATATGCGCCGGCTGGCGTGGAAGGACTTCGCTGAGGCCAGATCGCTCGGAGCCAACGGCTTCCCCACCTTGCTGGTGAGAGACGGCGATGATTACGGCATCGTCACCCGCGGCTATCTACCCGCCGACCGCCTGCTTCCTGTGCTGTCGGACTGGCTGCTGAATCGCTACGAGCAGTCCGGTGACGCCTTGTTCTGTGAGCCCGGGACGGTCTGCTGAGGCTGGTCAGCTAAGGGCTAACCGTCCCGCTTGCGTTTAGCCCACTTGAGGAACCGGGCGTTTGCCGCCGCGGTGATACGCGGGCTGAGTCCTATCTCACTAAGAAAAGCTTCTCGGCGCTTCGACCCATA
>JAUXLW010000186.1 GCA_030623545.1 Acidimicrobiia bacterium
CCCGAGGGGAACCGGTGGGCTACCGCCTCGAAAAGGGGATTAGTGATCAACCGCTCGGCCACATCCGGCGGTGCGTGGCGGCGGGCAATGGCGTCCCACGATGCGGCCGAATCCAGCATGGCGGCGTAAAGGCCCTGTTGTTCGGGATTGGGATTTGGTTGGTTGGTCAGCTCCTCGAGGCCCAGTGCAGACGCCAGGCGGCGGGCGGGATCTACGGTGAGCACCAGGGTTCTGTGACCGGCTTGGGCCGCTGCGACCCCGAGGGCGGCGGCGATGGTCGTTTTCCCGACTCCGCCGCCTCCGGTGATGAGGATCGCGTTGGTCACACTTGATCCTCCAAACTCTCGGCGATGAGTGCCGCTGCCTCGCCGGGGGTGTGAACCCCGAAGAAATAGGGAACCTCGGGCCCCTGTGGAAGCTGGGCCCGCCATTGCTGCTGGGAGCTAAACAAAGACCTGTGCAGCAGCCCGGCTTCACGGTGAGGATCAGATGCGATGGTGGCCAGCTTCTCCTCCGAGACGGGCAGCCGCGCCAGCATCCGGTTGGTTATCACATCGGTCATGGCGATCAAGCCGGTGAGCTCGTCGAAGGCGCCCATGGTTTCCACAACCGGGAGCTCCTCAGGCACGGAAACCATGACCAGGCCCGCGTGATGGCTGTCGGCGAGCTCGGCTTCCATGCTCGCGGCCTGGTCACGAATTCGTCCTACCGGAACGAGGCCGGCGATCACCTGGGGAGCCCGCAGATAGGAGCCAAGCTGACCAAGTGGAGGGCTATCGGTGACGACGATGTCCCATTCAGTGCTGCCTGCTTCGTGCAGTGCCTTGCCGATGGTGATGATGTCCCTGATACCGGGGACCGTGTCGGCCAGAGCGTTGAGGCCGCGTGAAATTGGGCCCAGCGGTACCATCCGGGGAGCGTGTAACTGCAGGCGCAGGTACTCGTCAAGCGCCCTTGTGCGGTCGACGGCGGCGGCGTTTAGTCCCGGGCGGATTTCTGTGGGGCGATGGCTGAGGTGATCGATTCCCAAATGGGAAGCGAGGCCAAGGTCGTCTGTCATGGCGAGAGCGAGCACGCGCAGGCCCCGCCTGGCTCCCAGCATCGCGAGGGCGGCGGTGACCGCAGATTTACCGACCCCGCCCTTCCCGCTGACGAGAAGCAGACGGCGATTGAACACGTTCAGTCGGAACTGGGCCGGAGTGGGATCCGCAGAACCAGATGCTCATCTTCAACGGCCCACTCGGCCGCCCCGATCAAGCTGAAGTCCATGTAGTCGTTTTCAGCCTGGTCGATGAACAACTGGCGCTCGTCACCGGCGACAGGGGGAAGGCCTCGCTCTTTGACGGCTGCGGCCCTCTCCCGAAACCTTTCGACTAGGGCATCGACATCTAATCCGCTCATGGGGGAAACTTAGCTGCCCTTCCTGCTCACACCACCGGTTCGGGGATCCCCGCCGCCCGACGTTTGGTGGCCGAGCGGCGCTCGCTCTCGAGACGGGCCAATTCGTAATCGTTGTGGTCGACGTAGGTCATAGCGTCGGCGATGGTGTGATGGTTGGCCTGGTCTCGAATGAGGCGGTGCATTTCCTGACAAATTCGCCGATAGTCGGGATGGCCGCCGGGTGTGGTCCGCAGCTCAATGAGATGAAACGCCTCGCGAGCATTCAGGTCCATGTAGAAGCGGATGCGGTAGCCGAAGGGAACCAGGTATTGGGCAACTGTGGTATTTGTCCTCTCGGCAGCGAGTGAGTGAAACTGGGCAGCCCGCGTCATCGCCTCGTCCCACAGGGGGGCAGCTCCGACGGCCGTGACGGCCTCGGGGGCTATGTAGCCGTGGCGGGTCCCAAGTTGTTGCCAATCCAGGGTCATCAGGCGGTGCCGTTGCAGATCGCGGAAGATTCCGTAGTCGCACAGAATGTCGAAGCGGTAACCGGTGCGTTCCATTCCCCTGCCGGGCTTATGGCGCCGGTTGGTGCGGTCGCCGACGTATGAACGGATCAGCTCGGTTCGGCGGGCTGGACTGAGACGGTCGACGGCGTCCAGTAGCTGATCGTCTGCCAGGTCCGAATAGGCGTACAGGGCTGCCGCGGCGACTTTTCTCTCGCCGTCCGGGTCCCAATCGGTGAGGATCACCTCGGGCCGGGCGGCCGGCTCGTTCCCGACTTCCGTTGCATGGCGACTCATTCGCTCGGCGATATCGCTGAAGTACTGGCTCCACACACCGCCCCTTTCAGCGACATCGACCCGTTTCACGAACGCGGGGATCACTTTGCGAAGCTCGTCCAGCATCAGATTGGAGTAATCACGAGCTTCGGCCAGCGGGTGGGCCCGCATTCTCAGCAGAAGGCTTTCGTAGGCCTGACCGGTGCCGTAGATGCCCAGATTCGAGGTGGTGGCGGCCGGCAGCAGTCCCCGGGCGGCATCGCAGGCCTTGGCCCGGATGGTCGATTTCCAAATGAAATCCGAGTCGTCGGGGCCCTGGGGAAACGCCGACTCGAAATAGGGGACCAGTTGGCCGACCACGGTCGTGTAGGTCTCGAATAGATAATCCATGTTCTGGCGATACTCGGTTTCGAGCCCCGCTGTGAGCAGTTCGGGGGGCACGAAGTATCGGTAGCGGTCGCCGAGGGGGCGGTCGTAGTAGATATAGCGAGTGCTTTGTTCGAGGTAGGCGGCCAGTCGCCCCCGCTCCAGGACCTTTGTCAACAGGTTGGAGGCTTGTTCACACGCCAGGTGGACACCGCCAAGCTGGGCTACCGAGTCGTCTCCATATTCGGAGAAGACCCGGTTGTAGAGGGCCTCGGCACGTTCGGTGCTCACCAATCTGTCGTCCGTTCCGAGCTGTTGAGCGATGGATGCGATCCCCAGGTCGGCGTCGATGAGGAACTCGTCAAGAAAGAGCCGCCTGGCCGACTTGTGGGTCCTGCTGTAGCGAGCGAAGAGCGCGCCCTTAACTACCTCGGGGAGGTTGATCAGGGCAAAGACGGGTTTGTCCAGGTTGGTGAAATACCGGGCAAGCACCGCTCGCTCGTCTTGGGTGAAAGGCTCTTCGTAATACACGGAACTACACAAATGTAATTTGTGCGGCCGGCGCCTCCAAATCGGCGGGCAAATGAGTAATCCAAAAAGCGGCCCTGGCTACCATCCGCTCATGCATCCCAACGTTCTCCGGGGCCTGGTCGCTCTCGCCGTGCTGGCGATTCTCGTCGTGTCGGCGATACCTCTCCTGATTCTGCTCGACCTGTCGGGGAACGGCACCGGATGGGGTCTATGTGAGGCTGGTCTCGATACTTGCCGGGTGGGCCCTTTCCGCGGTGCCCGTTTGGCTGCGCTACTTCTGACTGTGCTCTTTGCCATGGCCGGGTTGTTGCGGTTCATCGTTTGGATTGCATCGCGTTCGGCCAGGAGGAACACAGTCCCGGCCTCCACCACCGATTTCTTCATCCCTGAATAAAGCCGGCGTCGGCAGGCCACAACGACTCCACCGGGTCTGTAGCGAGGAAGAGCCCCTTGACGTCTGCCATGGTGCGGGAGCCATCCAGCATGGCGCCTTCAATCTTGATCCGGCTTCCGGATTGTTCCAGGAGCCGGCCGATCAGGTGGTATTCGGCGCCGACGTCGACGGGCTTGCGAAACCGAAGCTCGAGTTTGGCGGTGATCGCCATCGTGTCGGCCGCCAGAACCGCCGTCCACGCACAAATCTCGTCAAGAGCAGCGGCGATAACCCCGCCGTGCATCGAGCCCACGGTGCCCCGGTGCTCTGGTCGCGACTGCAAGGTCGCCCCAACCTCGGTTTCCGATATGCGGTGAAATCCATCCAGGTGGAGACCAATGGGATTAGCGAAGCCGCAGGCGTAGC
>JAUXLW010000223.1 GCA_030623545.1 Acidimicrobiia bacterium
CGAAGGGGCGCCCATGGATGTGATCGTCACCGCCGACTGGCCGGCGATGGAAGCGCTGGTAGCTGCCGACAAGGTCGCGGCGCCGCCAACCCTCCTTGGTCATAATGCCCTCGTTATCGCGGTGGAACGGGGAAACCCACTCGCCATCGGCTCTGTTCGCGACCTTGCACGGCCTGATGTCAAGCTGGTGTTGGCCGCCGCCGACGTGCCATTGGGTCGGTACTCGGCGCAAGTTCTCGATGCGGCAGGAGTTGAAACACGACCGGTCAGCCTGGCCGGGAGCGCCACCGCCGTCGCCGGCCTTCTGGCTTCGGGTGAGGCGGACGCTGGCATCGTTTATGAAACCGATGCTGAGGTCTGGGGGCTCACCGGTATTCCCCTCCCCCCGGAGATCGACGTAATCGCTGAGTATTACGTAGCGCCAATCACCGGAGCGCCCAACCCGGAGGGGGGCACTGCCCTCATCGAGTTTCTCCTCAGCTCCAATGGGCGGGCCTTGCTAGCCAGGCTGGGCTTCGCGGTATGAAGCGTTTCATTCCCAACCGGGTTGGATTGCTCGCCACCGTTGGAATCGGACTGCTGATCGTGCCTTTCATTGGATTGCTGATTCGTACCCCCTGGGCACGGTTCGCGGGAGACTTGAGCGAGTCGGGCACAGCCGTGCGACTTTCGGTGGTGGTTTCGGTAACGGCAGCACTGGTGGCATTAGCCCTCGGCGTACCCCTGGGCTGGGCACTGGCCCGCGGTCGATTTCGGGGTAAAGGTCTGGTGAGAGCGATCGTGCTGCTTCCGATCGTCTTGCCACCAGTGGTCGCCGGCACTGCGCTTCTCGCCTCACTGGGGCGCAGGGGATTTATCGGATCGATTATTGATGACATGTTCGGTGTGACGTTTCCCTTCACAACCCCCGGTGCGATCATCGCTGCTTCCTTCGTTGCCCTGCCCTTTGTGACGCTGGTGGCCGAGGCCGGTTTTCGAGCGGTCGACGAGTCCTACGAGGAGATCGCGGCAACCCTCGGTGCCGGCAGCTGGCGTCGCTTCCGGCGAATTGCCCTTCCGAAGGCGGCACCCGCCCTGGCGGCCGGAGCAGTGCTCGGGTGGGCTCGTGCGCTTGGTGAATTCGGAGCTACCGTCACATTCGCCGGCAACCTGGACGGCCGCACCCAGACCCTGCCTCTGGCTATCTTCTTCGAGCTGCAAAGCGACCCTGAGGCCGCCTTCAGCCTCAGCCTCATTCTCGTGGCAGTCTCTGTGGTGGTCCTGGTCGTAGCCCGCCGGGCCTGGGTCCGCTAATGCTCATCGTCGACCTCGAAGTCCGCCGTGACGACTTCAACCTCCGAGCCGAATTCACGGCCAAAGATGACGAGATCGTTGCCGTGGTGGGACCCAACGGTGCCGGGAAAACAACGCTGCTTCGGGCCATCGCCGGGCTGCAATCTCTGAGCGCCGGCTCCATCGCCAGTGGGGCGGTCGTGTGGGAAGACGCGGATCGAGGAATCAATCGTCCTCCGGAGGAGCGCTCTGTGGGGTACGTGCCCCAGGCCGGCCTCTTGTTCGCTCACATGTCAGTGATCGAGAACGTAGCCTTCGCGACGGCCGATGACATCACAGCGGCCCGTGTTTGGCTCGAGCGACTCGGCCTGGAAGATCTGGCCGACATCCGGCCTGCCCAGCTTTCCGGCGGGCAGGCCCAACTGGTGGCCCTGGCCAGGGCCCTGGCCAGGGACCCTGAGGTTCTTTTGCTGGACGAGCCCATGGCGTCCGTCGATGCCGCTAATCGTGCCGGGGTGCGCCGACAGCTCCGCGCCCAACTCCGTCAAACGGCTGCGGTCAGATTGATGGTCACCCACGACGCCCTGGAGGCGGCCGCCATCGCCGATCGCATCCTGGTGGTCGATGGCGGAGCCATAACTCAGCGCGGAACCATCGAGGAGTTGGTGACCCACCCCCGTTCGCCGTACGTCGCAGAGCTGGTGGGAGTCAACTTCTACACGGGTGTCGCCACGGATGGGCTGGTTGTCGTGGACGGTGGAGGGATTCTGCACTCGGGCGACGCGGTCAGCGGAGAAGTGATCGCGGCTGTTCATCCCCGGGCCGTTGCGCTTCATCTCGATCACCCGACCGGCACGCCCCGCAACGTATGGCGAGGCAGGGTTAGCGCCATCGAGCCGAGCCTCGACCGGATCCGGGTGACGGTGGAGGGAGATTTACGGGTGGTGGCAGAAGTGACCCGGGCCGGCTCTGAAATGGTTGCCGAGGGCGACGCGGTCTGGGTTTCGATCAAGGCATCGGAGGTTTCAGCGTTTCCCCGCTAAAGGAACCCGGAAGTGACTCCCGGCGTTGACTTGGCGGGAGATTTCATGCGTCGACTTGCGTCCTTCATCGTCCTGGCCCTCGTGGCTGCCGGTTGCGGCAGTGCCGAAGGCGCGGCTGGTTCGAGTTCCGCAACGACCCTGGCGGGCGGGACCGGGGAACAGACACCGATCGTCATCCCGGACACGACTGCTCGTCAACCCGGGCCCAGGAGCCCAGCACCCCAACCACCGGCGGACCTGCCCGATTCGGATTTTCCCGATGTGGTGGTGGCCGATTTAGCCGGCGGGAACATCAATCTTCGCATTCTGGTTCTCGAGCCCAAGCCGGTCCTGCTGTGGTTTTGGGCCCCGCATTGACCAATCTGCCGGCGCGAGGCGCCGGGCGTCGAGCAGTTTGCTCGCGAGCACCAGGACGAATTGACCCTGATAGGCCTCGGCGCCCAGGACAATCTGGAGGATGCCTATGAGTTCGTCGAGAAGTACGGCACGACGTCTTTTCGAATGCTGTACGACGCCACGCTCGAATCCTGGACGGCTCTGGGAGTTCGAGCCCAGCCCACGGCGATCCTCTTCGACTCTGATGGCCGCGGCCAATTCATCTGGTACGGAGCTTTTGACGAGTCGGAAGTGCTCGAAAAGGCAGCCGTTGTCTAGTCCGCCAGCGCGAGCGTGACTGTCAATGACATATGATCGCTCCCGGCAGACGTTCCCAATTCCCGCTTGACGGTTGTCAGGCCTTCACTGTGTAGCGCGTGATCAATCGGAATCTTGAACGGTCCCCACCCCGCTGGCCAGCTTCCTGTGAAACCCCGACCCCGGGCGGAGTCGGTGAGGTCGGCCGTCCTTATCAAGTCGGATAGCGCCGGCGTCCACGGTGTCGCATTGAAGTCTC
>JAUXLW010000073.1 GCA_030623545.1 Acidimicrobiia bacterium
AGCGGCGAGACGCTCCGGCGACGGCTGAAGCATCAAGCCTTCAGGCCCAGGGGCACGCTCTCCGTACGTCTCGAGAATGCGCCGCTCGGCTCGATGAGCTTCCTTCACCGTGACTACTTGACCGAGGATCACCGGTATCAGCGCGGCGTGGACTTGCTCGGTGCGAGCCATCCGCAGTCCTCTAAACCTTGGCTTCAACTCACGCATGAGCCGGTGGTGGACTGGAAAAGCATCGGGATCATCTCTGGCGCCGAGGAGATCGGGAGCCTGCTCGAGCGCCCAATCTGAGCCGGGCCCCCAGGCAGTGGCTTCAATTTCTGCTTCCCGCACCACGAGGTGCAGAGTGACGGGCCCGTCGGGAGTGCGGCTGGCCCGCCATGTCTCAGTGGTGGATGCTGGTCGGGCGGGATGTCCGGTTCCTCCGTTGAGGTAGCCCAGGGTCAGTCGTAGGTCGGGCGGAGGGTGCAGTTGGAAGGAGCGGCTCGGCACCGGCCGATCGTAGCGCAGCCGGTAAGAGGCCTTCTGGCGGTCGTCCGGCCTAGGAGCCCGCTGAGCAAAGCATGTCGCCGATTTCGACGACCAGCCATCGCCACTAGCAGCGTCCTCAGCCCCGCCATTCCGCTCCGAGGAGTGGCGAAACCTCGTCCTTGCGATTGGCGCGCCTGGCCGTCGCTCTCGACAACGGCATTACTCAGCAGACTCCTTAGGGTGCGTCCATGGCCTGGACCTGCGTTGTACTCGGCACCGCCCAGGATGGCGGCAATCCCCAGCTCGGGAGCCCCGGTGTCGGCCCGCCGCGCATGGTTGCCAGCCTGGCTGCCCTGGCAGACGACGGAACCACCCTCCTGATTGACGCTACGCCGGATGTGAAAGCCCAGCTCAGCGGGTTGGCGAGCTTACCGAGCCACCAGCGGCGCGATTCCCCCAACATCGTTGATCACATAGTCCTCACTCATGCTCATATGGGCCACTATGCCGGCCTGGTGCAGTTCGGGAAAGAGGCCCACAACGCCCGGGGAATCAAATGTTGGGTGACGCCCTCTATGGCGCAATTCCTGAGGTCGAATCAGCCATGGCGAGCTCTGGAAGATGGGGGACACATCGACATCCAGGTAACCGAGCCGGGCAAGAGTTTCGCTCCCGCTCCCGGACTGGAGCTGCGCCTGGTGCAGGTACCGCATCGCCCCGACTTCACCGACGCCGTCGGCGTCTCGCTGAACGAGGTCTTTTACCTGCCCGACATCGATGGCTGGGAGCAATGGGGCGAGGCGGAGCAGGTGTTGGCCAGGCATCGCATCTGCCTGCTCGATGCCACCTTTTACGATCCCGCCGAGCTCCCCGGGCGGGATATCAGCCACATTTCTCACCCCTTCGTCGACGATACGGTGGCTCGCTTTAGCCACCTGGCGGCTGATCGGCGGATGATCTTGACCCATCTCAACCATTCCAACCCGATTTCCGACCCCGAATCCGCGGAAGCTGAAAGCGTTCGCCGAGCCGGGTTCGAGGTCGCAGCCGATCTCATGGCCTTTCCATTAAGTAACTAGTCCCCTTGTGCGCGGAGGCGGGTCTAGTCCTGTCGGGGTCGAAAAAGTCCCTTCTCTAGGGGTTTGAGAGTCTTCCGATGGTCGTGATATGGATACGACGAAGACTTGCCGGCAAACCGGATGCACCGAGGATACGGCCGACGGTTATTGCGCCTTTCACTATCTCGCTTTCGTCTCAGGGCTGGAAACATTCCGCGGTCTTTTGGATGAGGTGGGAGGCCTCGGCGGGGAAGCGCTACTCGGAGTTATCTTTGATCTCGCGGAAGTCGAGCCGGCCCCTGATCTCCTTTGCCGGCACGACGCTCGTCTCGGAGATTGCTACCTGACGGACACGGCCGAATTCTCAGGGATGGCTCGCACTCCCTGGGAATTGCGGGCCGCCGCCAACTCGTTGGGGATCCCGCTCAACTAGTGGACCACTAACCCACTCTCAGTACACTTTCCGTTCTGCATGCCCACGCTTGATCACGCTGGGTGGGAAACTGCGGCGTCGACCTAACTCCCGGGTATCGGGCTGCCGATATCCCTCTTGACATGAACAGATTCGTCGCCACGGTGTGGGGCCGACTGCGGGCGTCGGTCAGGCCGTTCCTGGCGTCGTTCGAGCCTTTCTATCGGCTTCCCCGCCTTCTGGTTCTGTGCCTTGGTCTGGTGAGCGTTCTCGGTTTGGCCGTTCTCGACTGGGCAATCGGGCCTGAGGTTGGGGTTGGGATCCTTTACGTGATGGCGATCATGGCTGTGATCTTTCACGCGTCGTGGGTCGACGGCGCCGTGGTAGCGACGATTGCCTCGGCGGCCGGCCTCCTCACGCGACTGATAGGGCCGAACGATCTCGGGGTTGCCACCGTGGTGTGGAGCCTCTTCAGCGAGCTGGCGGTCTTTCTGACTCTGGTGGTCATCGTCCACCAGATCCGGCGCCTGGTGCACCTCTTCGAGCACCAGTCGAGAGTTGATCTCCTGACCGGAGCGCTCAACTCACGCGGCTTGTTCGAAACGCTCGAACGGGAGAGGTCGCGCGCTGAGCGTTACGGTCTACCGATGACCGTGGTCTTCGTCGACCTCGACGGCATGAAGGAGATAAACGATCGGCTGGGCCACTCCGGAGGTGATCAGCTCTTGCGGAGCTTCGCGGAGAAGATTGGCTCTTCGGTCCGAGACGAGGATCTCTTTGCTCGCATCGGGGGTGACGAGTTCGTGGTGGCGTTGCCGGACACCGGCCACCAGCAAGCCCTGGCTGTGGTTAGACGGTTGCGCCGGGAGGTTGGCCGCGAAATCAGCGCCAGCTACGGAGTGGTCACCTTTCTTCGACAGCCTGCCGCGATCGAGGACCTGATCGAAGCTGCCGATTCCATGATGTACGTCGCCAAGCGGGCCGGAGGCAATCGGGTGGTCGGCGAAGTCAGGTCCGGCTCGATTGAAACAGATCGGTTTGACCTGACTTACGATCTGGCCGAGGCGATCGAGATTCGCTGAGTCTCAGCCCTCGTCGGCCGGGAGGGATTCATCTCCAACATGGTGCGGGGGGGTCACCTCAATCTCAGCCTTGCCTCGACCACGCTGCCACAGTAAGAATGTTCCTCCCAGCAGGCTAAGGCCGGCCAGAACGAAGAGTGTGATCGGCCCTGTGGTTCTTCCGAGCTGGAGGCGGTTTCCGTGCGACCTGGCGTCATCGACGGCTGCCTCGAGCGACTCAGGTGTCGCCTGGTAGGTGAGGTTGTATACCTCGATTGGTGGCACATCCAGCTGGACCCCGGGGACCACGACGGTCGCTTTGCGGATGTCGTGCTTATTGATGTCAATGAGGATGCCGGTGGTGGGGTCGACCCAATAGGTGGCTTCGAACTCGTAGCTGTAGATGATCGGCAGCTGAGGGGGAAGGAATGGCAGAAGGGTGCTTACCGAAGCCTCCAGCTCCGGGGGGAGGTTCAGGACGGGGAGCAGTGCCGGCACCGAGTCGCGGGGTACGCCCTTGGGGAACTCGCTCAAGGTTCCGGGATCTTTGATGATCTCCGGTCCGGAGCTGGCGGTGAACACGTAAGTGTTGATGCCTTGTCGCTCCTCTTCTCGCTGGTAGAAGAGGGTGACCGGGAGCTGGGGGTCCCCATTCCATCCGGCGTAATCGCGTTTTTCAGTTCCGATCGGGAACCCGATGACCAGGCCGTCTCTCTCGAGGACTGCCTCGTTTTCGGAGAAGTTCTCGATCGATTCCATTGTCTTGCGGTCGATCGTATAGAAGTTATCCGATCCGGTCAGTCGAGTTCCGGCAAGGGGAGTTCCTTCTGCCGCCACGAGGTTGGAGACATCGCGAACCAGAGCCTTTTCGCCATCCACCTCTTCGGTGGTCACCGTCCGGTCCGAAACCACCGGCAGGTCGGAGAAGAAGAGCTGCTGGGTGGTATCTTCGAAAGCATTGCGGTTGAGGATCGTTACGACTCCTTCGTAGGTTCGTGTGGTGTCGACGTCGTCCGGGAACTGGGCCAGAGCCGGGACAATCAGCAGTTTGAGAATCAAGCCACCCGCTATGAGTAATGCCCCAAAAACCAGCAACGCCGCCGGCAGGCCTTTCCCTCTCAACAATCCTCCCCGTTTGCTCACGGGGGAGGAGAGTAGAGCAGGCAAGCGGCGGGCGGTGAGAAATCCAGGAATCGTCGATCAGCCGACCGGCGCAGTAGCGGATGGGTTTGCCCTGTACCCTCGCCACATGACCCCTGTCGAGCAAGCCGTTGTCCACACTTCCCGCATGCTGGCTCCGGCGCTCCTGGGGTCAGTTGTGTTCCTCGTGGTGCCTTCTCAAGAGGATCCCTTCGGGCTATTCATCGTCCAACTGTCGGCACTGGTGGCGTTTGGCGTGGTCGTCGCCGTGCGCCTGGCTCCTCTCTCATCCCGTGAGGACTGGTTCGTCGGGAGTGGCTGGTCATCTCGCCGTCGGCGACTGGCCGGCGCGGCAGTGACCGTGGCCCTCGTCACCGGGGCCGTGGCCTTGCTGACCCTGGCATCTTCGGCTGCTCTTCGGCTGCAACCGTCGCTGCAGTTCCTCCAGCTGCTCTCGGCCCTTGACATTGCCTGGGCGGCGGCGGCGATTGTGGTGGGCGCGGAGCTGCGCTGGGGTAGGGCCGCTGCCTGGGCCGGGGGGTTGATCCTGGGCGTCCTCTGCGTTTTCTCGATCTGGCGTTACCTGGACATCGTGGGCTTCACCGACGACGGTGGCTGGCTGGTGTCCGGCGCCGATCTATGGCGTTATGTCATCCCCTTCGACATGATTGCTGCAACGGCGGCTGTGCTCATTCTGGTGGCCGGGGTCTGGCGTCCTTATCGCACCGAACAGGCCAGGCCCCAGTCATAGGGCTGGAAGGCCACTCGCAACTCGTCCAGCCGCTCCGACACCTCGGGGGCGAGCCAGCGTCGCACGGCTCGGGCTACTCGAGCCTTACCAACCGGCAGCAGAGTCGGCATGCGATGGGGCCGGACGAAGTCGGCTCCGTACCACAGCAGCACCCGGCTCAAAAGCAGTGTGCGGTCGTCGAGGTAGGCCCCTCCGACGGCTAGAAATTGCCGCATCTGCTGGTCGAGTTGTTCGTTCACTTCTGCGCCCGAAAAAGGCTCGTAGCGCAGGGTGGGGCAGGATGCCGATCCGCACACGAGGGCACCGTGAATTCTCGGGTCGCCGAACCTCCGTATCTTTCCGTGCTCGATTTCGGTAAGCGTCAGCGGCCGACCGCCGATGGTTGCTAACGGCCTCGTAAAAGCCCCCGGCACGCGCAGAACGGACTCTTCGGCTTGCTGAAACGCCTCCCCGGCCAATCCCAGGGCACCGGCGTTGTAGAGGTTCAGCCAATAGGCGAGCGCGTCTGCTTTTCCGAGGTGGTCGGGATCGATCCTGGCAAGTTCGGACACATAGGCATCGATGGCGGGGAGCATCTCGGGGAGCCCGGCCACACCCTGCTTCTGGACCCGGCTGAGAATCCTGGCCAGTGGTGAGTGGTCTGGCTTTTCGGCGCTCGGGTGCCCGGCCGGGCGGGGGGGGTCCACCCGCAGGGCTCGTAAGACCGAGAAGCCGACGCTTAGAGGGTTGGGGCCCTTCATGGCGACAAGAACACCCCGCGAGGCGTGCCTGTTCCCCGTCCCGTTACCATCACGTCATGGCGAATCTGACAGTCGGTGACGTGATCCAGGGGATCGGTCAGAGCGCTCCGTGGAGCAAGGCTGCCGGGTGGGATCCGGTTGGCCTCCAGCTCGGCGACCCGGCCAACCTCGTGGAGAGGGCCGCGGTGTGCCATGAAGTCACCGAATCCGTGGTGGCGACAATCGAGAAGGATCCTGTTGATCTACTCGTTAGCTATCACCCCCTCCTCTTCCACCCCACTGCCCGGCTGGTAGCCGGGAGAACACCGGCGGGGCGGGCATTGCGGCTTATCGCTCGGGGAGTGGCGCTGGCCGTGGTTCACACCAACTTCGATGTTGCCCCCAATGGTGCTGCCGACGCCCTGGCTGATGCGCTGGGGTTGACCAACACTGTCGGCTTTGGGCCACTACCGGGAGTCGATTCCGTGAAGGTGGTGTCCTTCGTCCCGGGGGAACAGGTCGATCGGGTGGCGGCGGCCATGAGCGCAGCCGGGGCCGGCCGGATCGGCAATTACCACTCGTGCTCCTATCGGTCAGATGGCACAGGGACCTTCGTCGCTGAGAATTGGGCTGCTCCGACGGTCGGTTCGGTGGGAGAGTTCACTCGCGAGCCTGAAGTAAGGCTGGAGATGATTGCTCCTCGCCATGCAGAGGCCGCAGTGGTTGCGGCGCTGATCGACTTCCACCCGTATGAGGAGCCTGCCTATGACGTATTCGATCGGCGGGGCACGGATGGCCTGGTGGGGCGGGTTGGGCGTCCTCCGGCCGGGACGACGGTTCGCTCTTTCGCATCACTGG
>JAUXLW010000162.1 GCA_030623545.1 Acidimicrobiia bacterium
CACGCCGGCCCTCGGCGATGGAGTCCTCTACGCAACCACTCATCCCGGCGAGCTCCTGGCGGTCGACACCGAGACCGGCGAAGTGCTGTGGCGCCGCGAGGTGGGCCATCATGCCTGGTCGTCACCGGTGCTCGTGGACGGCACACTTGTGGTCTCGATCAACTGCGAGGAAGGTGGTGGGCTGCGCGGCTATGACGTTGCCGAGCCTGCCAACCCCCGGGCGCTGTGGCAGCTGGATCTCGAAACCGGATGCATCGAAAGCACCCCGGCGGTGTGGAAAGGCGCCATCTACGTGGCGTCCCGGGACGGCAACTTCTACGCCTTCAAATAGCCGGGTGAACTAGCCGTCTTCATCAGACGAGCGCTCATCCCGCGGCACTGCCAGGTCCCGGAACTCGTCGGGAACGCCACCCGGTCCAAAACCCGTAGACGCGCGGGAAACCGCATCTCTCCCAAATCGCCGCTGCAGCTCGTCGACCGCCCGCTCGAGCTCCAGCCGTTGATGAGCCACCTCTGATCCGCTATCAGCGACATTGACGTCGGCACCTTCGAGGCCGAGCTCTAGCTGAATGTGGGGGGTTGTCACAATATTGGTCAATGAGAGTCCGAGGAGAGTCACAGGCTGCGGACCCGCCGACCTGCCGAGCTCGAGAAGCTGCAAGGCGACACCGTGGATGGCAGCCGAGGTGGCGATGGGGGCTCCGAGGCTGAAGCTCCTGGTGGCCGAGCTCATGTCTGAAAAGCGTATTCGCAGCGTGATGGTTCGAGCCCAGCGGTTCTTCGACCGCAACCTCCGGGCGATCCGATCGGCCAGGCTCGCCAGTATCGCCGGATGCTCCTGACTGGGCGTGCGGCGCCCCAGGGCGCTTTGGGCTCCAATGCTTCGCGCCCGCCTATAGGTGGTGACAAGACGCTGGTCCCGATTCCAGGCCAGAGCGTGAAGATGACGACCAAGCCCGGGCCCAAGCCGCACACTCAGCGTACCGGCGGGGGCGGCAGCCAGGTCGCCAACGGTCTTGATGCCGAGCTCGGCAAGTCGCTTCCGCGTAACGGCGCCAACCCCCCAGATCACTCCGACGTCAAGCGGATGCAGAAACTCCAACTCACCTTCCGGCTTGACCTCAATCTGTCCCGACGGTTTGGCTTCGCGGCTTGCCACCTTGGCGAGAAACTTCGTCCTGGCGATCCCGGCGGACAGGGGGAGCCCGGTGACCCGGGCGACGTCTTCTCTAATCTGTCGGGCGATCTCAGTGGCAGGTCCGAACAAGTGGACCGACCCGGCCACATCGAGGAAGGCCTCATCGATAGACGTCTGTTCTACCACCGGCGTGTAATCGCGGCACACTTCGAACACCTGGTCACTCAGTCGGGTGTAGTCGCCGAAAGAACCGGACACCGTCACCAGCCTCGGACACAACCGCCGAGCCGCCCCAATCGCCATCCCCGACCTCACCCCGAACTGGCGGGCTTCATAGGAAGGCGACAGGATGACACCACCACCCACCGCCATCGGCTTCCCCTCCAGGGTCGGATCCTTGAGGCGCTCGACGGACGCGTAGAAAGCGTCCAGGTCCACGTGAATGATCGTGGCGCTCGCCCGCTCGTCCATTAAGCCAGTGTGACCCGTGAGTCTGACATTTTCCAGGGCTCGCCCTGGGAGGCCGACCACCCTCCTAGAACACCGCCTTGATCTTGCCTCCGTCAACCTGAAGCGTGGCTCCGGTGATGTAGCTGGCGGCGTCGCTCACCAGGAAGACGGCGGCGGCAGCGAATTCCTCCATCGTCCCATATCGGCCCATCGGGATTTCGGCCGATCGAGCCCTGTGAACATCCTCCACACTGACGCCCTGTCGCCCGGCTAGATCTGCCTCGAATTCGTCGATGCGGGGCGTGGCAATGGTGCCCGGAATCAGGTGGTTGACCCGGATCCCGTCGTCAACCCACTCGTTGGCCAAAGTTTTCGCCAAAGCTGCGACGCCGGGGCGCATGACCGTGCTGTAAACCAGGTTGCCCATTGGCTCCCGCAGTGAAATCGAAGTCATATACAACATGTTGCTTCCAGGGCGCAGGTGCGGCCGGCTGGTGGAGGCAAAGCGGATGGCCGACATCAAGAGCAACTGGAAGGCCGCGGCCCAACCTTCTTCAGTTGTGTCGGCGAAGGTTCCCGCCGGAGGACCACCGGCGTTAGGAACCACAATGTCAAGACTGCCGCCCAGCTTGTCGGCCGAGTCGTCGACCCAGGCCCGCAGGGAGTCGCCCGAGGTGACGTCGCAAACGGCGGGGTGGATTGTGGCTCCGGTATCTTCGACAATCCTCGTGGCTGCCGCCTGGAGCCGATCACCGTCGCGGGCGCAGATTGCTACCGCCGCACCTTCGGCGGCCAGCGCATGTGCCACGGCATAACCAAGACCGTCTGAAGCCGCCGCCACCAGCGCTCGTTTGTCTTTCAATCCCAGGTTCATCCACCCTCCTCTCGAGCGAGCTCGATGAGCCTAAGGCGATCGACTTTTCCGGTATTCCCGATCGGCACCTCCCCGACAAAATGCCACCGCTTGGGAACTTGAAAGGGTGCCAGGCGATCGGACGCGTAAGACTTGATCTCGTCGAGTTCCGCTTCGAGTTTGGGTGCGACGAGAACCGCTTCCACTCGTTCGCCCCACTCAACATCCGGCACCCCGAACACCGCTACTGCCACAACTCCCGGGACCTCAGCCAAAACCCGCTCCACCTGAGCGGGATGAATGTTCTCGCCACCGCTGATGATCACGCCACGAGCCCGGCCCACTACATGTAATCGGCCTGAGTCGTCGAGGTAACCAATGTCACCCGTCTGGTGCGGGCCGGTGCGGTCGGGCTTCCCCCAATAACCGGCGCTAACCATCGGACCATCCACAGAGATAGCCGCCACATCGTTTGGACCTTTGCCCGCCTCGACGGTAATGCCGGTGAGAGGGAGAGCCCCCGGCCCGTCGCCGGGAAGTGCCGTTGCCACCTGCGAGGAGGCTTCAGTGAGGCCGTAGGTGCGGGCGATCTTGAGGCCGGCGGCATCGGCGGCCTCAACCAGGGATCGCGGAGCGGGTGCTCCCCCGAGCAGGGTGGCATGGGACGGACCACCGGCTGCTGCCTCGGTGAGGAGCCGGCTCAGCATTGTCGGCACCAGTGACATGTACCTGAGGTCATTGAAGGCAGCAACTCGCTTCGGATCGAAGCGTGGTTCGAGAATGACCGTGCCACCAGCCCGGAACGTGCGGTAGGTCACTGCGAATCCCCCGAGGTGGAAAAGTGGCAACACGGCGAGCCACCGATCGTCTGGTCCTAAAGGAAGGCGCTCGGCGGAAGCTTCCGCTGACGCCTCGTGGTTGCCCCAGGTCAGTCGAACGGCTTTCCGTTCTCCATCTGATCCTGATGTGAAAAAAATGCTGTGAAGATCGTCCGGAGCATGCGGATGCGGCTCAACGGCTCGTCCATCGAACAGGGAGTCCGTCGCCTGTACGGACCGGCCGACTGTCGGCTCGCTGTCGTCCCACAAGACCAGCGAGGCCTCCACCAGGTCGAGCCGGGCTTGCAGCTCTTCGGCACCGCGAGCCGGGTCGAGAGGGACGATTACTCCGCCCATCCGGGGCACCGCCCACATTGCCACCAGAGTCGGCAGGTCGTTCCTGGCCAAAACGGCAACCCGATCGGCAGGGCTCACGCCAAAGCCCGCCAGGGCACCCGAGCCCCGGCTGACCAACTCCGCCAGTTCGCCATAACTGACCGAACGGTCCGGAGTTTCAACGGCGATCTGGTCCGGTTCGAGAATGCCGTAACGGTCAACATGATCCATGGAATCCAGGCTACGCCGGCCCGGGTGAGGACAAGAGGGCGGGACTACCCTTCCGATCCATGACAGTGCAGTGGGAACCCGCAGGTGAGTACGAGGACATCCTCTACGAGAAGTCCGGGGGGATCGCCAAGGTCACGATCAACCGGCCCGAAGTGCGGAATGCATTTCGGCCGACCACATTGTTCGATCTAGCGGATGCATTCGACGACGCTCGCGACGACACCGACATTGGGGTCATCATCCTCACCGGCGCCGGAGACGAGGCTTTCTGCTCGGGAGGGGACCAGAAAGTACGCGGTGATGGCGGCTATCTCGACTCCAAGGGCACTCCCCGCCTCAACGTGCTCGACCTGCAGATCCAGATGCGCCGCACCCCTAAGCCGTTCATCGCCATGGTGGCGGGTTATGCCATCGGTGGAGGCCACATCCTCCACCTGGTGTGTGACCTCACCATCGCGGCCGACAACGCCGTGTTTGGCCAGACCGGCCCCATGGTTGGCTCGTTCGACGCCGGCTATGGCTCGGCCCTGCTCGCTCGGATGGTGGGTGACAAACGAGCCAGGGAAATCTG
>JAUXLW010000098.1 GCA_030623545.1 Acidimicrobiia bacterium
CTTGAAGACCATCGCCCATACCACCACCAGCAATACGAGCAGCTCGAGGGTTGACACAAGGCGGAGCGACTTGAGGCTGGCCTGGGTTTCGGAACCATCAATGCCGCCTGCCTCAATCCCGGCCAATCCCCGGTTGAAGACTCGGGGATAAAAGGCCATTCCGAGGATGGCGCCGACGGCGATCCCAACGAACCCGATCGAAATCCACGCCTCGCCGAAGTCGTAATCGCCTTCGATCCCCAGCCATACTCCGGCGGCCAACGTGATGATCCCGGCCGGATTGAAGACCGCCTTGCCGATGAAATCCCCTTGAGATAGGAGCCCGCGCAACGTCCCTTCATCGCGGGACCTCTGAGCTCGTTCGAAAAGAATGCCGAGCATGATCTCGCCGCCAATCCACACGCTTACCGAGATGATGTGGACGAGCTTCAGGGTGTCTGCGAGCGTCACCGCGCCTCCTTTGGTTACAGGCGATTTGGCTGCCGGAACCCTAGCGGGAGCTGATCAGACGCAGACGCCGTCGGCGGTGACGGCGCGACCACACAGGGACGTGGCTTCTACGCTCTTGAGCGAGAAGGCCTCTCCGTTCTCTGTGGGCTCACCGAAGATGTGAAGCCGGAACCCGAACACGGCGTCGTCGCCGAGCCCGACTACGTCGTAAGTCACCTCACTCAGGTCTCCGGTGGTCGGCGCCACCGTCATCCGGATACGTGATGGAGGCTCTTCGGAGGCCACCAGCAAGGCAACCGACAGGCCGAGATCAGCCATCGTCTCTGCCACAGGGATCGTCCCGAATTGGGCCACGATCTGCGACGTGGTGTCGTCGACGCCGCCGAGGAAGGCTACGAAGCGGCTGCTAACCCACCCGGGTACGCCGTCAACGGTGACCTGGTACCAGATGGACTGTGACAGCAGGCGGTTGTTGCCAGAGGCAATCAGGTTGTCCGTAGTGCCCGGCAACTGAAGCAGGACCGGGTTGTCGGTTCCGGGTCCCGAGCGAAGATTGAGGACATCGTTATGGGCTACTGCAACCACACCCAATACGTCACCGGCCCGCGGACCGATATCGGTCGGCTCGCCGGGGAGCGTGCTGGTTGTGGCCGGGGGAACAGGAGGAGCAGTGGTGTCGGTGGGAGGGGTCGTAGTGGTCGTCGACGCCAACGTTGTGGTCGTGGTGGTGGTCACCGGCGGAGTCGTGGTTGTGGTGGTGCCGGCGTCTCCACTGCTGCCACAGGCCGCGGCCACTAACGCCAGGGCAAGCACGAGGCCTGTGATTGATCGCAGTCGGGGTGGGGAATTCATGGTCATCTTTGCTCCTCTCATGGTAGAGACGCCCGGGGCGGTCTTGTGGGTTCCACCAAATCGCCAACGATCCTTTTCGGTCCCCTACGCCGGCCGTTGCCAACGGGATTCTGCTCACAGTTTTATTGCAAAGCCCCGACCGGTCCCGACAGCTGGCGACAAACAGACGTTCATAAGCAGAGAGACGAATAGGCAAGGTAAACGGCGCAATGCACACTCACCGGTAGCTGACAGCGGTGAGGCTCCGGTTGCCACTGTCGCTTGGTCCTGGCAGACACCTGATTGAGCCAATAACCGATCTATCGTTGCTCACATGACGGCCGTACTCGAACACCTCGAACTCGAGTTTCCGTGGACTTGCATCGACCCATTCCTGTTTACCGTTCACCACCTCGACTTCTACCCGGAAGGCAACCAGCGCCAGGGCCCGGCCCCTGAGCTCCTGCAGGGCAGACCAATGGGCACCGACTTCACCTACCAGGATGGCTGGAGCATGTATCACGGAGACCAGGTGCCGGGCTTTCCTCAGCACCCGCACCGGGGCTTTGAGACGGTCACCGTGGTGCGGCGGGGGTTCGTCGATCACTCCGACTCGCTCGGTGCCACTGCCCGCTACGGAGAAGGCGACGTGCAATGGCTGACGGCCGGCTCGGGAATCATGCACGCCGAGATGTTCCCGCTGATCCACAGCGAAGAAGCCAACACCATGGAGCTGTTTCAGATCTGGCTCAACCTGCCACCAGATTCCAAGATGGTGCCTGCCTATTTCGCCATGCTGTGGGGCGAAGAAATCCCCAAGGTTGAGTTCGCCGACGGGGTCACGGTCGACGTCATTGCCGGCCAACTCGAAAGCCATGTCGGACCACCCGCTCCCCCCGACTCATGGGCTTCGCAGCCGCACTCGGACCTCGCCATCTGGCTGATAAAGATGCCGGCCGGAACTAACTGGGTGCTCCCGGCGACGTCGCCCGGCGTCAACCGGATGCTCTACTGCTTCGAAGGGGCCGAAGTGGACATCGACGGCACCACCGTTGCCAGGCAACAGGCGGTCCGGCTCGACCCCGAAGCCACCGTCACCATCAAGAATGGGTCAGAGCAGGCTGAATTCCTTCTGCTCCAGGGTCGGCCGATCGGGGCGCCGGTGTTTCAGATGGGGCCATTCGTCATGAACTCGGCAGACGAGATCCGCCAGGCGATGATCGACTACCGAACCACCCAGTTCGGGGGCTGGCCGTGGGACAGTCCCGATCCGGTCCATGATCGCAGCGAAGGAAGATTCGCCCTCCACGCCGACGGCAAGGTCGAACATCGAGGCAGGACCCCGCCAACCTCAACTCGTGTCCCGTAAGTCCTGGGGCGCATAGCCGCCGACACCTACGCTCCTATTCGACATGAGCGATTTCCTCACCCGGGCCGAAAATTGGGACGCCCGGCTCTACGTGACCATTGCCATAGTGGCCACGGCCATAGTGGCCCGCTTCATCATCCTGCGTTTGGTCCGACGCCGGGTCGACGACCCCGAAATCTGGTATCGGGCACAGAAGCTCTCCAGTTACGCCGGGACCATGATCGTCCTGTTGGCCATCGCCTTCATCTGGCTCCGCGTTAGCAACTTCGGTGCCTGGATCGGGCTGGCATCCGCCGGCATCGCGATCGCCCTGTCTGATGTGCTCCGCAACTTCGCCGGTTGGGGTTACATCCTGCTGCGGCGGCCGTTCAAGATCGGCGACCGCATCGAAATCAACGGCCAGGCGGGGGACGTCGTCGACGTGAGAGCACAGCGGTTCTCCATCATCGAGATTCGCAACTGGGTCGACGCCGACCAATCAACCGGCCGCCTGGTTCACATACCGAACGGCTTGCTCTTTGTCACCCATCTGGCGAACTTCAGCGCCGGGTTCCCCTTCATCTGGCACGAGCTTCCACTGCTGGTCACATTCGAGTCCGACTGGAAGCGGGCCGAGGAGCTGATGGCCGAGGCGCTCGCCGAGAACGCGCCGAGCATGGCTTCGGAGGAAGCCCGCAAGGCCATCCGCGAAGCTGCCACGGAGTATCGGATTCGATATACCCACCTCACGCCCAACACCTACGTCGCAGTGAAGGACAGCGGAGTCATGATCACGGGCCGGGTCATCGTTCCAGTGAGGTCGCGGCGCCACATTGACTCCACGATGTGGAGAAGCATCCTGGAGAAGCTCGATCAAGAACCAAACGTCGAGCTCGCTTACCCGACAGTCCGCACCTATCTGCCAGATCTAAAGATCACCCAGACCTGAAGGGCGGAAGGCCCAGCAACCAGCATGGCACGCTAACGAGGTTCAGCCGCGCCGCACACTGATAGCTGGCCGAGAAATCAAAGAGGAAGAAGACACCGACAACGAGGCGACAGGCGAAAAAGGGGTTGCCGCTGGGCCTGGCGCCGGCGGCGCCGGCCTTCCCCCACCTCGAACTCCGGCGGCAGCACTTCGATTTCTCGGCCCCCAATACGCGCCACCGTCAGGCAAGGCCGAGAAATCGAAAAGGTACAAGGCCGAGAAATCGAAAAAAAGAATTACGCGGAAAATCCCGAGTGAGCCTCGGCCGTGACCTCAACCCTCTCGGGACTTCCGCTTGCCGGGCCGCATCCTTTCGGACCGGTGCCGGCTTCCGCCCTAGGACTTGTGCCCGTAAGCCCGCGTCCCGAGCGAAGTTAAAGCGTTTTTGGCGCTTCAACTATCAGCGCTGACCCGATGACCTCTCGATCACCGAGCGCCAGGAGTTCCTCGCCCTTGCGGGTCCGGCCCTCATGGCCCGCGCCCTCCGCCTTGTGAGCGGCGAGCCCGTTGCGGCTGCCTATCGTCCAAGAAAGCCTTGTGAGCTTCCTCGGCCGCATTCGAATGTAGGCGGCCGCTCCTGCGATCCGGTATCGCAGAGCCGAAGGTTTGACCCTCCAGCGGTTCTCTACAAACCTTTCGATCTGTGGAGCCGAAGCGACTTTCGCCGTTTCGGGGCGCCCGGTTCCCCGAGCGACAACTTGAAGCTACGCGAGAGTTACAGGCCGGTCAAACCAGAACGATGGTTTGTTTTCGCGCCATAAAAGTAAGTTTCGCGGCACCGGTCGGGAATTACATTCGTGTCACTCTCCCCCCTTATAGTGCAGCTCATGAAACGGGTTTCGCCCAGCAGGCTCAGCGACTTCAAACAATGCCCTCAACTCTTCAAGTTCCGCTCGATCGACCGATTGATGGAGCCGGCCACCATCTACCAGGCACGAGGAACCACCGCCCACCTGGCGTTGCAGCGCCTCTTTGGAGACGATGCGAGCGAGCGCACGCCCGAGCGCCTCTTCGATCTCTTTCGACAAGCATGGGCTGAGGTGCGTGACGAGGAGTACACCCACTTGTTCGAGACGGTGGAGGAAGAGCGGGCTTGGGGAATAGAAAGCCTTGAACTACTCGCCAACTACTTCACCGTCGAAGACCCCACCAAGATCGACCCCGTGGATTGCGAGCTCGACCTCATCGAAGAAGTCCAGGATGTGACGGTGCGGGGGATTCTCGATCGGATCGACGAAAACGCCGCCGGCGATTTGGTGGTCACCGACTACAAGACGGGCAAGGCTCCCCCGGAGCGCTATGCATTGCCGGCTTTCTTTGCTTTGAAGATCTACGCCCTGCTCACCCGGCGTCACTTTGGCCGGGCACCGGTTGAGCTTCGCTTGCTGTACCTGAACGGCCCTACCCTCTATTCGCTGGCGGTGACCGGACAGCAACTCGACGCCATGGAACGGCAGGTTCAGGCGTTGTGGGCCGCCATCAAGGCGGCAATCGAAAAGGAAGCTTTCCCGCCCCGGCCTTCGCGGCTATGTGACTGGTGCGCATTTCAGGGCATATGTCCGGCATTCGGTGGCACCGGCGAGCCGACGCCCGACATGGCCCGCCGCCCCGAAACCATTCCGGCTTGAGCCCTGAGTCCTTCCTAAGGCCTCCCGGCTATGGGTAAACGCCGCGGGCGAGCTTGGCTTCAGCCACGCGACGGATCCCTTTGATCAGTGCCGCGGTCCGCATGTCGTAACCCTCGTTAATGGAGATATGGAGAACCTCGTCGAAGGCCCGGCCCATGATCTCTCGCAGTCTGGCAACGATCTCACCTTCCGACCAGAAATAATTCTGAAGGTCCTGCACCCACTCGAAATAGGAAGCCGTGACACCACCCGCGTTGGCGAGGATGTCCGGGACGACGAAGACGCCCCTTTCGCGCAAAATGTCGTCGGCACCCACCTTGGTGGGACCGTTGGCACCTTCGGCAATTATCTTCGCTTTGATCACTCCGGCATTC
>JAUXLW010000216.1 GCA_030623545.1 Acidimicrobiia bacterium
TCGAGCAGCCGCCCTCTTGGGTTGGTGAGCGGCTGCCTCCGCCGACGGTTCACCGGCTCGAGAACGACCGCCCACTGGTGATGAGCTTCACCGTGGATCCCTCTCTCGCACTCTGGGAAGACCATTTGGAGACGTTGTCGGCCGTCGCCGAGCTCGAGGTGCTGCTTGCGGAGGGATTCGCCGAGTTGAGGGCCCACTGGGCGGCAAGCGCGGACCGTATGGACCTCGTCTACTTCTACTGTCACCACGGCCAGGACCCGGACGGTGGCGGCTCGTGGCTCCGCGTCGGAGTGGACGAGGTCGGCACGAACGACATCGAGGCCATCGCTCCCACCAACTCTTGGTCGGACCATCCCATCGTGTTCCTCAACGGATGTGCGACGGGTGACTATGCCCTCGAAAGCTACGAGAGCTTCATAAACGAGTTTCGACGGGCCGGCGCCGCAGGTGTGATCGGGACGGAGTGCAAGATCCGTGAGTTCATGGCCGAGGACTACGCGGGCATGCTGTTCCCCAAGGTCTTCTCCGGTCAGGCTGTCGGCGCCGCGATGCTCGAACTGCGGCGTAGCTTCCTGGCAGAGAGACAGAGCATGGCAGCGTTTCTGTACTCACTCTTCGCTCCGGGCGATATTGCGCTCAGCGCACCGGTGGCCAGGACTGCACCGTAGGGTGAAATGTCGTCAGAAATAAGGGGGCCGAGACACCCATGAATGCCAAGCCGGAAGTGTTGAGGGTGCAAACGTCCTTGGCCGGCGTCGACCAGTCGGTCAAGATCCAGGCAGTTCTCGCCGTGCCGGACGACGCGAAGGAAGCAGAGCCGATTCTCGAAGCTGCCCTCGACGCCGCGAATTCACAACTGAAGGTCGTGCTGTTGGAGGCTCTGTGGCGTCTCACCGAGGATCCGCAGGTCAGAGCGGAGCTCGTCATGATCCTCGAATCCGATGAGGCCGGGGGCGATGCCGGCGAAGAGTTGTACATGATGGCCCGCATCGCCCTGAACCATGTCGATGGCGATGACACCGACGTCATCGACGGGCAAGGCGCCGGCGACCAACGGCTGGGCGTCCAGTGGATGGGCGTCGGTGTGTCGGAGAAGCGCAACACTCTCGCTGTTGTTATTCACGGGACCTGGGCGCGGGACGGCAAATGGTGGCGGCCCGGTGGTGACTTCCACAGTTACCTGCTCGATGACCTTGGTGTGGATTACCTCTACAAAGAGGATGAGCCATTCATCTGGTCGGGTCGCAATCGCGGCAGTGCGCGGCACAATGCCGCCCAGGCGTTCGGTGACTGGGTGGCGCAGTTCGACCCGGAGAAGCTCGAGGTGTACGCCCACAGCCACGGAGCCAATGTCGCCATGTTGGCTACTCGCAGCGGGCAGCCGATCGATCGGCTCGTCATGATGAGCCCGCCGGTGCGGGAGGACTATTTCGCCAATTGGGACAATGTGGGATCGGCCTACAACATCCAGGCCCAGTTCGATCCGGTGGTAGGAATCGCTCGCGGTGACCAGAGTTTTGATCTCCCCAATGTGAAGGAGATCGAACTCGACTGTGACGGACACTCCTCCTCTCACGAGCCCGACGTATGGGAGCGGAATGAGATTCCTACCGCCGTCGGCCTCATGCCCTGAGGCGGAGCGTGAGCGCTACCGACGACCAGAGCTTGCAACACCAGCTGGATGAGCTGGTCAACGCACCGGCTCCGGAGCGCGCCCGCTTCTTGTCGAAATTGGGCTGGGAACGGCGGTCGGTGCCTACTGGCAGCCTGGAGCCTTTCTTCAAGGACCCGGATCCAATCGTTCGGATCGCCGCGGCTCAAGCCCGCTGGCTGGGGGCCGGCAACGTCGAGGAATTGGATCGGCTGGTCGGGATCATCGCGGAAGCCCTGGCCTCGCCCGAAGAGGACGTACGACTTGCCGCCGGGACGGCCCTCGTCAACATGGAGGAGCCGGCCGTGCCCTCACTGATTCGCTGGTTTGAGAGCCGTGGCAGCCACGACACCCTCGGAGTACGGGTGATCGGTGAGATTGGAGGATCGACGGCGAGGGAGTTTTTGCGCGTCGCGGCCACCGCAGCCGATACGGCGGTGGCGGCAGAGGCCCGCGAGGCGCTCGATGCCCTGGAGGAAGAGGAGAGATGGGAAGGTTGATGACTCACGCTGAGAGGAAGGTGCGTGAGGGTCCAACCGGAGCTCCAAGTCCTACAAGAAGGTTCTCGCCTCGCGATCGTCAGCCGCGGCCGGGCCCTGTCCTCTAGGGTCCGGCCGGTAGGTGTTATCACAACCAAGGAGGCATCCCGTGGTCACCCAGTCCGAACCGTACCCGGCCCGTCTAGACGTCGACTACCCCGAGCAGCTTGACCGGTTCTCGACGTTTTTCCGTTTGATCTGGGCGATCCCGATCCTCATCATTTCATCGTTGCTGGCAGCAACCTCGAATTCGACCGTGACAACCATCGTGGTCACCGAAACCAGCAAGGTGGCGACTAAGGCCACGAGCAGCGGTGGGGGGATTGTCGCCGGGCTTTTTGGAGCGACGTTGCTGATGATCGTGTTCCGGGAACGATATCCACGGTGGTGGTTCGACTTCGGACGAGAGCTTGCTCGTTTCGGGATGCGGGTCGCTGCCTACCTGGCCCTACTCACTGATCAGTATCCCTCGACCACCGACGAGCAGTCGGTGCATCTCGAAATCGACTACCCCGACGTCGAGCAAGATCTCAATCGTTGGCTGCCGCTGGTGAAATGGCTGCTGGCAATCCCCCATTACATCGTGCTTGCCGTGCTGGCGGTCGGCGCCATCTTCGCCATCTTGATTGCTTGGTTCGCCGTCCTCTTCACCGGGCGTTATCCACAGGGACTGTTCGATTACGTGGTCGGGGTAGGCAGGTGGGGACTGCGAGTACAGGCTTACGCAATCTTGCTGGTCACCGACCGCTACCCACCCTTCAGCCTGCAATGAGCTGAAAGCGGCGATGGTTGGCTGTCCTCCCTGACGACTTCGTTAGGAGAGGTCTTCGCCAATTGAGCCGTTAGCGTCTGCAGAGTGCGACGGGTTCTTCTGACGCTGACGCTTACGGTTCTGGTGGGGTGCTCGAGTCTGGATGGCGGTCAGGCTGCAACTGTCACCACGCCGTCAGCGGCTGTAGCCATGACCGGTGTTGTGGTCACGACCATCACTCCCACCGTCCCCACACCGACCACCATCAAGCCCACAACGACGACGACCATCAATCCCTTCGCACGCCCCGACTGGCTGGGCACGCGGTTGCTATCGCTTCGGCCTGACGATTTTGGCCGGGCGCAACCGA
>JAUXLW010000067.1 GCA_030623545.1 Acidimicrobiia bacterium
GAGCCCGAGTCGTACTTGTCGCTCGAAGCGAACAGGCTTGCTCCACAGCAGATGCACTCGTAGAAGCCGTCTGCTTTGGTGTTCCAGTACGGACCGGTGAATGGGCGCTCGGTTGCCGCTTCCCGAGTGACCCGGTACTGGAGCGGAGTTAGCCGCTCCTGGTAGACGTCGTCTGATTGATTGGCATCCATTTCTCCTCCTTGCCGTATTCAACTCGCTCTGGCATCGCACCGTTCCCCGCTCAAGAGATTTTTCGATCTGCCGAGTCACACCCTCAGGAGACCAGTAAGAGCAAGGAAGTAGCCGCAATGGGTCAGTTGCCGGATCCGCCGGATTTCAGGTCGGGCCTCAAAGGGTATGTCCGCGAGGAAGTGGACGGCTTCATTCGTGATCTCCAGGCCGAGGCCGAGTCCGCCGTTTCGGGGCTTGAGCAGAGGTTGGCAGAAGCCGACTCTCGCGAAGCGGCTGCGACCGAACGTGCTTACTTCTACATCCTCGATGTCCGGTCCCGGTTGCTGGCAGATGCCAACTCCCGTGCTCGAAAGATTTTGCATACCGCCAGGGATCTAGCGGCCGACATGCGGCTGGAAGCGCGAGACGGGCTGGCGAGCGCGGCCGATCCCGAAGAGTTGCTTGCCTCCGCCCGCCGCAGGGCCGAGGAGGTGCTGTCGTCGGCCCACGCGGAGGCGGAGCTCATTCAAAGTGAGGCCCGGGAGGCGATTGCCGCTGCCAGGGACGAGCGACACTTGCTATCAAAGGCGGCCGCTGATGCTGAGAAGTTGTTCACGGACGCGGTCGAGGATGCCAGGCAAGTCAAAGACGAGGCGGCCGAGTTCTTCACGATGGTCCGCCGGGACGCCAACGCCTTCCAGGAGCAAGCAGACGCTGCCGTCGTCGACGCCCAGGCCCGTGCCGGCCAGATTGAAGAGGAATCGCAGCGGGATCTCCAGGAGGCGGAACGCGCGGCCGAAGACATTCGTCGTCAAGCCACTTCCGAGGTTGCCGGAAGCCGGGAGGAAGCCGACCGGCTCCGGGCTTTGGCGGAGGAGCGCTTGTTGTCGGCATCTGAAGATGCCGACCGCATTCGCACCCGGACGGCTCGGGAGCGGGCAGTAGCAGATCGGGAGATCGAGCAAGTACGCTCTGAAGCCGAGGTGGTGCGTCAGGCTGCCGGCCAGAACGCGGAAAAGCTCGAGGCCGCAGCCCAGGAGGAATTGGCCAGCGTTCAGCAGCTATCCAAGCGCGCCCGGACTGAAGCGGACGCCATACTGGCCGAGGCCAACGAGCGCCTGGCGGAAGCCCGTAGCGACACTCTTCGCCTCGACATCATGGCGGAGGCCGAGGCCGACGCCGGCAAGCTCCGAAGCGAGGCCGAACAGGAGGCCGGGCAAGCGAAGGCTCGCGTCGAAGCGGCCCGTGCCGAGGCGGAATTACTACTCGATGAGGCTCGTAAGGAAAGCGAGCGTATCCGCAAGCTTGCCACCAAGGAGTCCGAAGCCAGGGCGGACGAGTTGCGGGCGACAACCGAAAGCGAGCTGAGCCGGCTGATTGCCGAGGCGGAAGCAGATCGGGAATCCGCCGGTCACGTCCTGCGAGAGGCCGAGATCCAGGCTGTGGCCGAGCGAGAGACTGCTCGCCAAGAAGCTGAAGAACAAATAGAAGAGGAGTTGACGGCCGCCAGGCAAGAGACCGAGCGCCTGCGTCTCGAGGCGGCCGATCTCGAGCGGACCACGCAGGTGCGCATCGTCGAAGCTACCAGGGAGGCTGAGGATGCCCGCCGGGCCGCCCGGGAGGCTCTCAGTTCGATCAGGACCAAAGAAGAGAAGCTGGGAGACGCCGAGCAAAGGGCCCGTGAGCTGGTGGATGTCGCCATGCGCGAAGCTGACAAAGTCCGCTTGGACGCTGAGAAAATACTCGACTCGGCCAACGAGCGAGCGGTCGACACTCAAGCGGCAATAGGCCGCCTACGCGCCAAGCTGAAGCAAGACTCCTAGTGTCCTGTCCGGCAAGTCATGCTCGTATTTCAACGGCCCTCGTCCTCCCTGGCGGCGTCCTCGTCCTTGACGTAGCCCCGCTATGCCTTCGTCCTGCGTCCTTGCCAGGAATGACGATGGCTCGCCGAAATAGCAAGCGAACCTACCGGACAGGACACTAGACCACTAGAGCCGGGCGGCTAGTGCGCTTGCTCCCCGGTGGGCGATGGTCTCGATCGAGATCATCGGGTTGACCCCGCTGGCAAGGGGGAATGTCGAGGCATCCATCACATAGAGGCCCGGCGTTCCGTGAACCTGATTCTCCTGGTCCACTACTGAGTTCTCCGGCCTTGAGCCCATCCTGGCCGAGCCCATCTGGTGGAACGACAGGTAGGTCATCCGGTTGTTGGCATATCCAACGGAGGCGATGTCGCTGAGAAATCCATCAAGGGAGCCTCCCAGCGCCGGTGACCAGCGGACCGGGCGACTGGTCGATGACAGCACCTCCACAGCACCCGCGGCCAACAGAGCCTCGCTGGCGCGCCGGACCCCCTCCCGCATGTGGTCGGTGTCCACCTTCGACAGCCGGTAGTGCCAGGTCGGCCGGCCGTCCCGACCGATCTTGACCCGTCCCGAACCCCGATCGCGAAGCACGATCCCGATCGGGCTCATGTAATTGAGGCCGAGGAGATCTCGCTTGAAAGACGCCCCGTCTTCCCAACCAATGAACAAAACCGGAAACAGCGGGTGCACGGGGGCAGTCTCGAACTTGAAGCCGAATCCCTGGCCGTCGAGGTCGGTGAACTGGTCGGAGTAAACGGCTTGCATGATCCCGGTCCATGGTTCGACCGGCTCAGCGAACCGGCCCCAGACGGCCGTGACAGGGTGGAGTCGCAGATTCCTCCCAACGGCGGCGCCTCCGAGCTTGCTTCGCAAGAGGATCGCCGGCGTGTTGAGCGCCCCGGCGGCCAGGACCACTGCCCGGGCCCGAACCTCCAGACGATGGCCGTTGACGCCGGCCGTCACTCCGGTGGCTGTTCCGTTCTCGGTGGTCACCTTGTCCACGTCGGCCCCTACAACGATCCGGGCTCCGGCCCTATGAGCGTCCTCGAGATACGTCGCCAGCGTCGACTGCTTGGAACCGGTCCGGCATCCCATCGTGCAGTAGCCGCAATCCGCCGGTGAGCAACCGGCCACATTGCGGGGCATGCTCTCGACGTGCCAGCCGAGCTCCCGTAGCCCCTTGTCCATGAGCTCTTCGCGTCGTGAGGGTGAGTTGTTGTCGGTGTTGACTCCCAGTCTCTCGTGAACTGCCAGGGACGAGCGCTCGAAGTCCTCCCCGGTGAACACCTCGCGGAACCGGGCCTCGGTGTCCCATTGGCTCCGAACCTGTTCGGGAGTCGCAAACGATGTCGTGTAGTTGATAACGGTTCCTCCGCCGAGAGTGGATCCGGCCAGAATCGAGAATCCCGAATCCACAGTGCCGTGGAGGCCTTTGTCGAGGTACATGTCGCGATAGGCCTCGCTCTCGATGTGAGTGAAGTCTGCCTCATTGTGATATCCCCCCTTCTCGAGGACCACAACGTCGAGCCCGGCGGCGGCCAACACTCCGGCGGCCACCCCGCCACCGGCACCGGAGCCAACGATCACAACGTCGGCCGTCCACTGCTCGTCGGAGGTTACGTGTGTCGGAGTTATCGGCTTGGGGACGTCGGGCGGGGGACCGTCTGGCCCGGGATAGCCCATGGCTTCCCAAACCGGGCTGACCGATGACCCCTCGGGAGGTGTCGTGTACAGGTATCCGACCAGCAGCTTGAGGGCCTTGAATGCCTGGCGGGCTGGGCCTAAGGGGCTGGTTGACATGGAGCGCAAAGCATCGGCGCGCTGGAGCGGGCTCAGAGAGCGGAACTTGCGCGGCTTGCGGTAGAGCATCAGACCGCCCGCCGCACTATCGAGCAGAGCCAGAAGCTGCCTGGCCTCCCGACGGGCTCGATCGCTCGGGAGCAGATCGTAGATATGGCGGAGTCGAGCGGGCAGGCCTAATTCGGTGGCGGATTTGCTCCACGCCGCACCTTCCCCGGCAGTGGCCGGGAGCAGCGTGTCGGCGACGGCTGCGAAGGTCGAGATTGCCCGATCTGAAAGGCCCATCGTTGGGGACTCTAGGCGGTGGCCTGCACCCGGATCGTGTGGTGCCCGGTGGCGCCGTCCGGCCGGGGGCGGACGACCTGGGCGGTCTGGGTTATGCCGTCGCCGTCGGTAGCCCGAACGCTCAGCACGTGGACGCCTTCTGCGAGGGTGACGGTGGTCTTCCATTGCACCCATGCCTTGATTGAAAGTGGATCGCTGGTTTCGGCCGCAACCCAGGCGCCTTCGTTAACACGAACTTCGACCTTCTCGATTCCTTTAAGGGGGGCCCAGGCGACACCAGCGACGATGACTTCACCGGGGGCAAGCCGGTCCCTGTTTCGGGGAACGTCGATGCGCGACTGGGTCTTGATCGGTCCTTCCTTCGCCCAGCCCCGTGGCACCCAGTAGGAATCGAATCCATCCCAGGTGGTCAACTCGATGCGGTCGAGCCATTTGGTGGCGGACACATAGCCATAGAGGCCGGGGACGATGAGGCGGGCAGGGAAGCCGTGCCTTTGCGGAAGCGGCTCATCGTTCATGGCCACCGCCACCATGGCGCCGCGATCGTCCATTGCAGCCTCGATGGGGAAGCCACTCGACCAGCCGTCAACCGACCATCCCACCACCTGCTCGGCATCTTCTTTCGGGGCGGCCATCTCCAGCAGTGTCACTAACGGGACGCCGGTCCACTTGGCGTTGCCCACCAGGCCACCGCCGACCTCGTTCGAGACACAGGATATGGTCACGAAATCCTCCACCAGGTCCATTGTCAGGAGCTGGTCGAAGGTGAATTCGAGCGGGTTGTCGACCAGCCCCTCGATTGTCATGGACCAGCGGGTCTCGTTGATCCGGGGAATGATCGTGGCCGTGTCGATCCGGTAGAAGTTGTCGTTGGGAGTGATGATCGGTGCTAGGCCCGGCACCGCGAATGAATCTATTGCCACGGGAGCGGCCAGGGTTTCGGCGGCAGGAGGCAGCACGACATCCGGTGTCCGGGTAACGGTGATCAGGCGCCTCCCGAATACCCCACCGACCACGGCCACCGTGCCCACCCCGGCCGCCCGGCCCATGAACTGGCGACGACTGGCGTCGACGGGCAGGCCATCGGTTGGCTCGCCGATCACTGCCGGGGACTGCAGAGGATGGGGAGTGGCGAGCATCCACCAGAGCACGTAGAGCCCCGTTCCCACTGTGAGGACACCGGCCAGCACGGTGAGCACCCCACTGATCAAGGGCTGATTCAAGGAGGCGACGAGGCCCACGGCTCCGAATCCGACAAATAATGGCAGTGCGGCCAGGAATCCGCGGCGGTGAACGCCGATTCCGGCCAGGACTCCCAACCCGAGTGCCACCACGACCGTCCCGATATAAAGCGCCGCCTTGTCGTTGGTGCCGAACGTGCCTATCGCCCAGTCCTCAACGGCCGGCGGCGTGATGTCGATTATGTAAGTGTCTATTGCCGAGATGGCAGAAGGCACCCGGTCCACCAGGCCGGCCAGTAATTCGCTCACGGCAAGTGAAACACCGACCGCTACGACTCCGGCCGCGATCGATTGGCGTTTAGTAAGAATTGCTTCCGTCGTCTCCATCACGATTTCAACGGTAGTTGTTGGCCGATGGTTCCCTGTGCCGGCTTGCTTCGGTGTGCAGTGAAGCTATGGACCAGCAGTCTGGGCTCGGACCAGTGTCCTGCGTTGCAAGTTTGTGCTGATATCGCCGAGGACTCGGCGTTCATGGCAAGGACGCAGGACGAAGGCATAGTGGGGCTACGTCGAGGACGAGGACGCAGCCATGGGGGTCGAGGCCCGGCGAGATTCTGTGCGGGACTTGTGACGCGGGACACTAGCGGAGATCGAAGGATGGGTACCACCCGAGATCGACGTGCGCTCATGATCGAGGTGGTCTCCTGGTTGTAGAGTTCCGCAATGGTTGTCCGCGACTACCACCGGCCCTCCAGCCTGGACGAAGCCTTCCGGCTCCTGGCGCGCGCCGGCGTCACTACGGTCCTGGTGGGCGGTGGAACTACGCTGGCTGCGAGGGGAGAGCAGGGACCAGTCGAGATCGTAGATTTGCAGGGCCTCGACTTGGATGGCATTGAGCTGGAGAACGGAAGAGTTCGCATTGGGGCGATGGCGCGCCTGCAAGCACTTGTCGACCACGCTTCAGTACCGCCGATGGTGCGAGATCTAGCAAAACGGGAAGCTGCCAGCACCTTCCGCAACGTCGCCACGGTCGGTGGAACGTTGGCGGCGGGAGATTACGAGAGCGTGCTGCTGGCCGGCTTCCTCGCTCACCGGGGGGTGGTCGGTGTCGCTCACGCCTCCGGCTCAGTGGAGCTCCCGCTACCCGACCTGCTTGCCGACCGTAGTCGTTTGGACGGTGGCATCATCACCCACTTGACGATGGAGTCGGAAGGCTCCCTGGCATACGCCGCTACCGGCCGGACGCCGGCCGATCGCCCGATTGTGGCTGCGGTGCTTGCAGGGATCGGAAGCGACGCCCGGGTGGCGCTAACAGGCGTCGCGGCAACCCCGGTCATGATCGAGCCGAGCACGATCGCCGATCTCGAGCCGCCCGGTGACTTTCGC
>JAUXLW010000079.1 GCA_030623545.1 Acidimicrobiia bacterium
GAGAGCAGCGGATAGAAGACGATGCCGATGGCGCTGTAGGCGAACATCCAGCGCCACCGATCCGGGGGGAGCTCAAAGAGCGGTGCGAGCAGGAATGCCAGGCCTCCCGCCAGGCTTCCGGCCACTCCCCAAATGCCCATGGAGTAACTGCGGATGTGGGGCCGCACCTCTTCTGCCAGGTAGACCACCGCCAGGGCGGCTACCGCGCCCGAGGCGGCGCGAGCAACTGCCTGAAAGATGGTGAACCCGACCACGCCCGGCACGAACGCCGTGGCGACGTTGGCGGCAAGCAGTGTCAACAGAGCGGCAAGCAGGGGACGCCTCCTCCCCAACCGGTCACCCCACAGGGCGAAGGCGACTGCGGTGAAGCTCCCGAGACGAATGATGGCGAGGATCCAGCTGGCATCTGCCTTGCTGAGGCCGAGATCGGGACGGGAAAAGGCCAGCGTCACCACGAGAAGGCTTCCGGCGAAGGCCTGGACGAAGCCGGCAGTACCCATGAGGGTGGTGATCCGTCGGTCGGAGCGGTTGAAGCGGTTGCTCATGCCACCTCGTTGCCAGGGTCGACCGCCGCGTCGGTATTCAACAGCACCACTCCGGAGGCGGTTAAGGCACCCAGGATCAACACGTCCGAACGGAAACCGCCGATGTTTAGCGGAGGGAGCCCGGTGACGGCCACTACCTGACGGCCTACCAGCTCCCCGGGCTGGTACCTGTCGGTGATCTGCGCGGACGACTGCATCTCTCCCAGAGGCTCGAAGTCGATGAGCAGTTGGTACGCCGGGCGGCGGGCACCGACGTGCGCCTCAGCCGTGAGCACGGTTCCTACCCGCAACTGCAGATTCTGAAAGTCTTCTATCGTGGGCATGAGCTTGAGGAGGTTACTCGGGAACCTCGCGAAACTCCTGGCGGTTCACCTGCAGGTACACCCATGTCAATCAACGAACTCAACCTGGCAGCTGTTGTCGGCGCCTTCTTTTTCGGCGGCCTCTCGTTCGTTTCGCCGTGCGTCCTTCCACTACTACCAGGCTATCTGTCGCTCATGTCGGGCTACAGCACCGAAGAGCTACAGACCGGGGGTGCCTCGAAGGCCACGATGTTGCGGGCGACCGGACTATTCGTGGCCGGGTTCACAGTGGTGTTTGTGGCATGGGGTCTCGGTGCGAGCTGGGCGCTTCCCGGGAACGGCTGGGTTGTGTGGGCCGGGTGGTTCGTGGTGGCGATGGGCCTGTTCACGTTCGTCACCGCGCTTTGGAACCCCCGGCTGCTGCTGCCCCTCATGCGAGAACGGCGAATCGAGGTGCGGCCTTCCCGGCTCGGCAGGTTCGCTCCGCCGCTCATGGGAGTCGCCTTCGGCTTCGGCTGGACGCCTTGTATAGGCCCTTTCCTCGGAGCAATACTCGCCTACACCGCAGCCGACACAGGCACTGCCTGGGAGCCGGTGATTCTTCTGGTGGCATACTCGGCCGGGCTGGCGGTTCCCTTCTTTGCGGCTGCTCTTGCCACCAACAAGGTGCTGGCGGGGTTTAGTGCCATCAAGCCGTACCTGCGCCCCATCCAGGCAGTTTCGGGGCTGTTACTGGCCGGATTCGGATGGTTGCTGATAACCGGTGAGATTACCGAACTGTCCGTTTGGTTCAGCGACCGGTTGCGCAGCATTGGCCTCGATAGCCTGAGCTCCATCTAGTGTCCCGCATCACAAGTCCTGCGCAGAATCTCGCCGGGCCTCGACGCCCATGGCTGCGTCCTCGTCCTCGACGTAGCCCCACTATGCCTTCGTCCTGCGTCCTTGCCATGAACGCCGAGTCCTCGGCGATATCAGCACAAACTTACGACGCAGGACACTAGCCATGCTTACTCGCGACGAATTCCTCACGCTGGCCGGCGCATACTCGGTAGTGCCGCTCACGGTGACGGTGGTGGGCGATCGCGAGTCGGCGGTCACGGTTTTCGAGAAGCTGGTGGGTGATGAACGGCCCGGGTTTCTTCTGGAGTCCGTTGAAGGAGGGGAGCGCTGGGGTCGCTGGTCGTTCGTCGGTTGGGAGCCCGAGTTCACCCTGCGGAGTCGCGCCGGTGAGTCGACCGTGGAAGGCGCCGCCATCGAGGTTCCCCCCGGCGACCCTCTCGAGGTACTAGAGGCCCTCGTTGGACGTTTCCAAACTCCGCCGCTCCCGGATTTGCCGCCCTTTCACAGTGGGGCAGTCGGCTACCTCGGCTACGACTGCGTGCGCTATGTGGAACGCCTGCCGGATCAACCTGTCGACGACCGGAATCTGCCGGAACAAGTTTGGCAATTCGTCGGCTCCCTCGCCGTTCTCGACAGGTTGAGTGACACCATCCTTCTCATCAAGAACGTGTACGTCGGCGATGACCCCTCCGCCCAATACGACGAAGCGACTGCTGAGTTGAGCGAAATGATGCAAACGTTGTCTGCCGGAGAGTCTTACCCGGCGAAACCCCTTCCCGACTTCACCACCAGGCCCGATTTCCAGATCAACTTGAGTCAGGCCGATTATGAGGGTGCGGTGAAGAAGGCCATCGACTACGTCTATGCCGGGGACGCCTTTCAGGTGGTCCCGTCATTGCGGTTCGACGTGCCATTCTCCGGCGACCCGTTCGCCGTATACCGGGCCCTCCGGCTGATCAATCCTTCGCCGTATCTCTATTTCATTCGCGACGAGGAACTGGCAATCGCCGGCTCTTCCCCCGAAATAATGGTTCGAGTTCGTGACGGTCGAGTTTTCAGCAGGCCCATCGCCGGCACCCGGCCTCGAGGGGCTACGCCGGCGCTCGATCAAGCCCTGGAGGTCGACCTCCTCGACGATCCCAAGGAGCGGGCCGAACACGTGATGCTGGTGGACCTGGCCCGCAATGACCTCGGGAGGGTTTCTGAATACGGCAGCGTCGAGGTCGACGAGTTGATGGCCATTGAGCGCTACTCGCACGTCATGCACATGGTGTCTGGCGTAAGCGGCGCGCTTCGTCCCGGAGTAGGGCCGATCGACGTGCTGCGGGCTACCTTTCCTCACGGGACTGTCACCGGCGCCCCCAAGGTGAGGGCAATGGAGATCATTGACGAAATCGAACCGGTTGCCAGGGGGCCCTATGCCGGCGCCGTGGGGTATGTCGACTTCAGCGGCAACGTCGACACGGCAATCGCTCTCCGGACCATGGTTGCTTCGGGCGACACCGCCTGGGTTCAAGCCGGCGCCGGCGTGGTCGCCGATTCGGATCCCACCGCCGAGTATCACGAGTGTCTGCACAAGGCTGCCGCAGTCCTGGCCGCAATCGCTGGAGCCGATAAATTATGACCGACAGTTTCGGTGACGTGACCGGTGAATACCAGGCCCTCCACGAAAGTAGCGGGCTGGTTGCGGACGCCCACGAACTGGTGATTGTGTCCGGCTCAGACGCCGGAGGCTTCCTCGATTCGCTCTTGAGCCAGGATCTCACCGGGATGAGCAGCGGGGATGTCGTCCGCTCCTTGCTGCTTGGGCCCCGCGGCAAGCTGCGGGCTCCGCTGTGGGTGGGGCTGTTGGACGATGCCTTTCATCTGGTGACAGATATTGGTGCCGGCATTCGGGTGCAAGAGGATCTGCTCCGGTTCAGGCTGCGAGTCGACGTTGAGGTGGCGGACCCGCAGCCAATGCTCGACCTGATCGGGCCGGGCTCGGCCACGGTTTTCGCCGGTGCCGGCTTGGCAGTCCCGACGGGAGTGGCCGGTTGGGACGACGGCGTGGCAATACGAGCCCCGCTCGGTCATCTCGACCGGTTTTATGTTCCCCACCCGGGTCGGGAGGCGCTCCTGGCCGCCGGTGCTCGAATGGTGGGGGACCTGGCGGCGACTGCGGTGCGGGTGGAGATGGGAGAGCCGCGGATGGGTCGCGACATAGACGACTCCACTATCCCGCAGGAGACCCCCCTGGTGGAAGAGACGATTTCATTCGAAAAAGGGTGTTTCCTCGGGCAAGAGCTTGTGGCCCGAATCGATTCTCGAGGCCATGTCAACCGGCACCTGCGAGGCATTGTGATCTCGGAGAATTCGCTCCCTCCCGAAAAGGCTGAAATCTGGTCTGACAGTGACATGGTCGGCGAGCTGACCTCGGTCTCCGAATCGCTGCGCGTTGGTGCCCCGATCGGTTTGGGACTCGTTCGTAGAGAAGTGCTCCCGGGCGATTCCGTCGAGATCCGGTGGGCGGGAGGCAAGGTGGGAGCAGAAGTGCGGGACTTGCCACTCTTACAAAAGCACATGGCGGCTTAACAACCTGCTCATAATTGGCCAGGAGTCTGGATTGGTATGGATGGAATCGTCCTCCTGATTGAAGACGAGGAAGAGATCGCCGAGCTCCTCCGGCTCGTTTTCGAGAAGGAGGGATTCCGGCTGCTGCACGCCGACTCGGGCGAGAAGGGTCTCGACATCCTGACCCAGCGCGCTCCCCGGGCCGTGCTGCTCGACCTTGGTTTGCCGGGGATGGATGGGACCGAGGTGTGCCGCCGGATTCGGGCGAAGAGCAACGTTCCCATCATCATGCTCACTGCCCGCGACGACGAGGTCGACACGGTGGTGGGTCTCGAGATCGGAGCAGACGATTATGTAACCAAGCCTTTCTCGCCCCGGGAAGTGGTGGCGCGTGTGAAGGCCGTGTTGCGAAGGGCCGAGCAGGTGCCCGCGCCGCCTGCCGCGATTACGGTGGCCGACTTCGAGATCGATAGTGGCCGGCGCCAGGTGCGCACGCCGTCCGGTGACATAGTCGAGCCCACCGCCCGGGAGTTCGACCTGCTCTGGCACCTGGCACACAACCGGGGAATTGTCCTTTCTCGTAGCCAGCTCCTGGAAGCCGTGTGGGGGTATGACTACTTCGGCGAAAGCCGGACGGTAGACGTTCACGTCCGCCAACTCCGCAAGAAGTTGGAGGGGATCCCGATTGAAACAGTGTGGGGCGTCGGCTACAAGCTTGGTGGCAGGGCGCGGTAATGCGGCGAAAGTTCTTCTGGAGCATGATGGCTGCCGCCGCCCTGGCGCTGCTGGTTGGCGGGATCGTGGCTGCAGTGCTCACCAACCGCCAGGCTCGCCGGGATGACCTTGCCGAGCTGTCCCGCCAGGCGGAAGCTATCGGCCGGGAAGCCGAGGAGTCCATCGCCGCGGCCCGCCAGCGTGGTGACGCGGCCCTGCGGAACCTGCTAAATGAGCGCACCGTGCGCGAGCTCTTGTTCATCGCCACCAGGGTGGGAGGTCACGATTTCGTTGAGATCGCGGCCGTCCGTCGGGGAGAGCTCATCGTTCCCGGCACCAGTGTGTTGATCCCGGCGTTGGGTCTGGAGACGGCCGAGTTCCGGCCCGGCACCACGGTGGAATTCGAAGGAGAGGTCGAGGGTCAACCTGTGGTCGTCGTCGTGCGCACGGTGGACACGGGAACACCGGCCTTCTCCTTCGCGGTGCTGCTGGGGCGGGAATCGTCGCTGATCGTTGGCATCACTCTTGTGAGGGCCTTCCTGGTCGCACTCGGGGCTGCGGTGGTTGTGGTCGCGGTGTTGGCCGGACTGCTCGCTAATCGGCTCGGAGACCGCCTGGCGAAGGTCAGCGCTGCAGCAGAAAGTCTGGCGGGGGGCGATCTCGGTGCCCGGGTAGCCGACGACGGTGCCGACGAGGTGGCAGATCTGGCAGACCGATTCAACGAGATGGCGGATCGGCTCGAAGCTGCTTCGCAGCGGGAGCGAGATTTTTTGCTCAACGTCGGGCACGATCTGCGAACACCGCTCACCAGCCTGGCCGGCTACGCCGAAACCCTGGCCGACGGCACAATTGAGCCGGATCAGCTCCCCAAGGTGGCGGCGGTGCTGCAACGACAGACGGCGAGGCTGTCACGCCTGGTGGAGGATTTGATGCTGCTGTCGAGGCTTCAAGCCAGGGAGTTCACGCTGCGTCCCGAAGATGTTGAGCTTGATGCTCATGTCAGGGGAGTGGCAGAAGATTTCCTGGGCCGGGCCGCCGAGGTCTCAGTGCAATTAGTGATCGAGACCGACCCGACCGGGCCGGTAAGTGTCGATCCGGTGCGTATTGCTCAGATCGTGTCCAACCTGGTCGAGAACGGTCTCCGGTACACGCCTGAAGGCGGAACCGTGACAGTGCGGGTCCTGTCGAGCCCGTCTGAGGTGGCCATAGAAGTGGCGGACACCGGGCCGGGAATCGATCCCGAGGACCTTCCGAAGGTCTTTGACCGGTTGTACGTTGCCCAGCA
>JAUXLW010000222.1 GCA_030623545.1 Acidimicrobiia bacterium
AAGAGACCTACGGAGGGGGCCGCTACCTGTTCGATACAGTCAAAGGTGCCGATCTGGGTCATGAGGCTGATCTCATCGTCCTCGACTACAACTACGCCTACCACCCGAGCTGCGTTCACAGCTATCGATGGTCGTGTCCTCTAGCGCCGCCCGAGAACCAGGTTGATCTGCGCATCACCGCCGGCGAGAGGCTCTAGCGGTCTGTCGCGGAAATAGCGCCCGCGCGCCGTGATTATTTCCGCGGCGGACCACTAGCTACCGCACTCGACCGGCGCGACCGACATCGCCAGGCGGCGGACCCTTCCGGCTGCCTGGGCAAGCCGGTCCCGGTCCAGCCTCCGGGCGTTGACGGCCTCGATTATCGCTTGCACTGCGGGCTCAACCTCCGACGGATTATCGATTATCAGCATGTCTTCACCGGCCGCGAGTGCTTCCACCGCAATATCACCCAATGTGGTGCCTTCGCGCACGCCTGCCATGGAGAAAGCATCGGTCATGGCCACGCCATCGAAGGCGAACTCGCTACGCAACAGGTCGAGGACTGCCGGCGACAGACTGGCGGGGTTGTCGGGGTCGATGGCGGCATAGATCGGATGCCCCACCATCACCGCCCCCACTCCTTCGGCGATGGCGGTTGCAAATGGCGGGAAATCGGTTTCAGTCAGAACCTCCAACCCGGCGTCGATCGGGGTAACAACCAGGTGGGGATCCACCGTGGACAACCCGTGGCCCGGGAAATGCTTGGCGGTGGTTCCCACCCCGGCCTGCTGCAGCGCAGAGATGAAGTCGGTACCGCGTTGGGCCACGACCTCAGGGTCTGACCTGAAGTTGCGTCCCACCAGTACTGGATTGGAGTCCCGGGCGACGTCAACCACGGGAGCCAGGTCCAGATTGATTCCCAACCCGATCATTTCCGTGGCCATGGCCTCACTTTCGGAAATGAAGGTCTCCCGGTCCGCGAACGGATCTGGCGACGGGAGCCCCACTTTGGCGAGCCGGTCGACACGACCCGGTTCCTGGTCGACGGCCACGAGAATTTCGCCGCCGGCGGCACACGCCATGGCCGATGTGAGGGCCGAAAGCTGGCCTGCGCTCGACATGTTCTTCGTGAAGATGATGATGCCCCGGCCCCCGGCGGCGAGATGCTCAGCCGTGGCATTGTCGAGAGTGGTGCCGGGAAGGCCGGCCAGGATCACCGCGCGGGCATCTTCTTCGAGAGTTCCCACCGGGAGGGTGGTAGTGGTCGTGGTGGCGGCCGGAGCAAGGGTCGTGGTGGTAGCCGGTGTGGTGGTAGCCGGCGTGGTTGCAGGCGTTGTGGTGGCGATCGCAAAGGGTGACAGCACCGGAGTCGTTTCCGATGCCCCGGAGGTACAGGCGGAGGCAACGAGGGTCATGGCAAATACGAGTCGGCGGGCATGCATGCTGCGTGACGTTACCTTGCCCGCTCATGGAGAAGGAAGGCACCCGCCCCGTCGCTTCGAAACATCGACTATTAGGCTCCCGCCCACCTATGGCACTGCAACCTGGCGACAAGGCCCCGAGCTTCAGCCGTCCCGACCAGGCGGGAGTTGAGCGAACGCGAGACGATTACGCCGGAAAGCGGCTTGTCATCTACTTCTACCCCCGAGTTTTCACGCCCGGCTGCACGACTCAAGCGTGCGACTTGCGCGACAACTACACCACCTTCCAGGACGCCGGGTATGAGATCGTCGGCGTCAGTCCCGACCCAGTGGACAAGCTGGAGCCGTTCCGGGTGAAACACGACCTGCCCTTCCCACTTCTCTCCGATCATGACCTCACGATGTCCAAGGCCTACGGCGCCTGGGGTGTAAAGAAGAACTACGGCAGGGAGTACGAGGGCCTGATCCGGTCGACCATTGTGGTGGACGAGGACGGCCTGGTCACCCATGCCTGGTACAACGTCAAGGCCAAAGGGCACGCCGAGCGGATCGAGCGCGAGCTGGTCGAGTAACGATGGCAACGGCGCCGCCGAACCCCGAGAGTATCGAAGATGTCTTCAATCGGCGGGTCGACGCCATTCTGGCAGCCCGCGGAATGGACCTCCGCGATCTTCTCGAGGAGCTCGAAAAAGCCGGTTACACACCAGACTCCCCCGCCACGGTGCTCCTGAACGATGCTTTTGCGATCGCAGCGGTTCTCGGGGTATCACCAGTCCACCTGCTGGTTCCTGATGAGGAGGAACCCATCTCGTTGACGCCGGAGATAGCGGCCGCCCGCCGTGATCTCGACCTATGGATTCGAGGTCTCAAGCCACTCCGTCTGCAAGACGAAGTCCTTTTCCACCTGGAAGCGTCCAACGACGACCTCGACGCCGAGCTAGTGGCAGAAACCTGGGTGCGATCTGACAGTGTCCGCGTCGCCGCTTTGGCGTGGTGCATCAATGACGCCGTCGAAGCCCATGACATCGAGCGGGCCGGCGTACTGGCCGACCTGGCAGGCCGGGTGCTCGACAGCAAGACCCTGGACGCGGCCAACGCTCGCATTAAGCGGCCGGTTTCCAGCGGGGAGTTGTTGGATGCGGTTAACCGGGCGGTCCGTCTTCGCCGTCAGCGGGCCGGCCCGCGAACTGTGCCCCGCAGGTAACCCACAGATGCCGGCACCGGGCGGTGCATAATCGTGGCCGTGAAAGTGACATTGATCCCCGGCGACGGGATCGGCCCGGAAGTTTCGGCCGCCATGGTGCGGGTAGTGGACGCAGTGACGGAAGGTCGCATCGAGTGGGAGAGCCAGCTGGCAGGAAGCGCCGCCGTTGGCGCCGGTTTCGATCCTCTCCCCGATGCCACCATCGAGTCGATCCGCCGCAACAAGTTGGGGATCAAGGGCCCATTGCAGACCCCCATCGGCAAAGGGTGGAGCTCGGTGAACGTCGCAATCCGCAAGGCCCTCGACCTTTACGTTTCGCTGCGGCCCGTTAAATCACTGCCCGGGCCCAGCAAGGCCCGATACGAGGATGTCGATCTGATAGTCGTCCGCGAGAACACCGAAGGCTTGTATTCGGGACGGGAACACGAAGCCGTCCCCGGGGTGGTGGAGGCTCTCAAGATCGTGACCAGACACGCCTCGGAGCGCATTGTGAATTTCGCTTTCGAGCACGCCCGGACTCTGGGTCGCAAGAAGTTGACAATCGTCCACAAGGTGTCGGTGATGCCGCAGTCGGACGGGTTGTTCCTGAAGGCAGCCAGGGAGGTGGC
>JAUXLW010000137.1 GCA_030623545.1 Acidimicrobiia bacterium
ATGCTCGGCTTGAGCTACCAGGGCGGGTGAGCCGTATTCCTCGGCGATGGATGAGAGCTCTGTTACTGCCGCCCGGGCGGATTCGGGATCGTCCCGGGCCAGTGCAACCTCGATGATGGCTGGCAGCAAGCGAGCTTTCTTCAGAGGAGCTGAGGCATCGGCAAGGCTCTGGCTGATGAGCGTCCATGCACTCTCGCTGTTTCCTTGCGCCAGTTGAAGAAGCGCCATGCCTGGTTGGGGATCGCGCCCGAGGCCGTGAGCTTGCCGGAAGGCCTCTTCAGCCTGGGTGAAGTCTCCCATGTGCATGCGGATTTGTCCGATCTCGTAGAAGGCCTCGCCGGCGAAATCTACGAAGTTTCCGACCTCGTTGGCCGCCCGTTGTGCCTCTGCTTCCGCCGACTCCCAGTCGCCGCGCAGACGCATGATCTCGGCCCGGTGAATGCGGCACACGCCGGGGAATCCCGAACTGTGGCCCGCCCTTTCACACCACCGTTTGGCCGCGTCACTCCAGTCGCCGGCCCGCCGGTAGTCGGCGAGCTGCTCGCAGATGTCGATCATGTTGCAATAGATCTTCCCGGTATAGAGGGGACCGAGCTCTCCTCCGACCGCAGCCACCATCGCCTCATCCATTATGGCCATGCCTTCGTCGACGTCACCGCCCGCCACCGTGATGCGACCCTGGTCGTGGAGGCTGATGGCCTGGAGATCCAGGTCCCGAAACTCAACACCGATCTCGTAAGCCTGCCGTGCCAACTCCGAGCCCTTCTCCAGGTCGTTGTCTGATTCGAAGGCGATGACGGCCTGAGTGCGCGTGAGCCAACCGTGTTCGACCGACCTGGGCTCCTCCTCGAGCAGGTGGGCGGCACGTTTCAGCCAGCCATGGCCGAGTGCCGACGCCCTTGTGTGGAAGTGATCCTCGGCCAGGGCGATAGCCACCATCGCCGCCTTCTTGGGCTCGTCAGATTTGGTGTAGGCCGCATACGCTTGCTCCCGGGCATTGATGCAGTCGTCGGGCCTTCCCGACCACCATGCCGCACTCGCCAGGTCTTCGAGTGCAGACGCCTCCAGGTTCTCGCTCGAAGCGGCTTCCTGCAGCAGCTCGAAAGCCGTTGCCCAGTCGCTGTGTTGCATGGCCTCGCGACCAGATGCGACCAGGTCATTTGCCGATTTCGTCATCTTCCTGCCCCGGAGATCGAGCCACTTCGGGGATTATCGCACACAGCCGGTTGGGCGACCCGGCGGCCTATCGCCGAAAATGGGGGATCACTTCCTCGCCCATCAGGCGGATAGCTTCGGTCGGGTCTGGTCCCAGTGGGCCGCCAAGATTGATCTGGGTCACGCCGAGCGCTGCCACCTGTTCGATTTTCTCGATCACCCGATCGGGAGTACCGCTGATCGCCAGCCGAAACATGTCTTCGGTAACCGCGGCGGCGGCCTCGGCATGGTCGCCCGTCGCCACCAGCTCCTTCAATGGGGCGAAGTCGGCCGGATGCAGGCCCACCGTCTCCAGGGCTGCCGATTCCAGGTAAGGGCCGAAATAGGAGATCATTTGGCGCAGTACGTCGGTGGCGGCCGTTTGGCTCTCCGATATTGACAACCAGGCGCAGCCTGAGATGTCCACCTCGGCCGGATCGCGACCGGCGCCGAGGGCGCCATCTTTGATCGCCGGCACCATGTAGGAAGCGGATTCGGGGGGTGTGATCATCGGGAGGCTGCCGTCGCCAATGGCTCCGCTGAGGGCCAGGAAGTCGCGTCCAAAAGCCGCGATGTAGATCGGGATGTCGGCCCGGAAAGGCTCAAACCGCAGATAGCACTGATCGGTCCACGAGAATTCTTCTCCTTGATAGTCGACAACCTCCCCCTGGAGCAGGCGCCGAATTATCTCCACTGCCTCCCGCGTATGGGTCAGATAGTTGCCGGCGTCGAGGCCGGTCCACTCCACCATTTCCCGTGTGTGGAGCCCGAGGCCGAGCACGGCTCGCCCTTGTGTCAGCTCGTCGAGAGTGGCGATGTAGGTGGCGATTTCCGCGGGATTGGTCAGATATGAATTGGTGCCCACGGTGCCGATTTGAATATCGGACGTGTGCTCGGCGACGGCTGAGGTCAGAACCCAGGTGTTCGCCATAAACGCATCGTGGGGAAACCAGACGTACTCAAAGCCCGCATGTTCGGCTTGCACCGCCAGTTCCACGAGACGGCGCGGGCTTCCCAAGTATTCGATCAGTCGAAGGCCGAATTTCATTCCGTTCCTGGGGGCGGGTGTCGGAAACTAGCTATCAGCCCGGGGCTTTGAGGGTTCGAATATCGCAAGCCATGATGAGGAGCTTCCTTGGCCAACGGGGTCACGCCGCCCGAGCAGCTGCCACGGAGATCCCTACCCCGGAGTCGCGTCCGTCAGAAGCGCCTGACGATCTTCTCGAACTCCCAGTCGTCGCGCTCCTGGCCGGTCTCGATGAGCGTGCCGTGTCTCCACCCCCATGCGGTGATAATCACAATCACTGCAGAGGGGAGGAGCACACCGACGACGGCCACGACGAGCATGGGCATCTATCGGCCGGATCTGAAATGTGAGGAGGATTCGCACGGCATAGAACTGGTAACCGGCCGGTCCCGGACTTTCGAACGGGACTATCGAAACGCCGACAATTGCTCGGATGCTTCAGGCCGGTGGTTTGCCTCGCAGGGCCCGGGCCGGGAGGCGGATAATTGCATCGAGCAAGTCGAACAGTCCCCGCACTGAGATCCCTATCAGTCGGAACGGGATGCTAAGAAGCCAAACGATGGGATAAAGGATGAGCGCCAGTAGCGCTAGTGGCCAGGCGAACACCAGCAGCAACAACCACAGTAAGAGCTTCATCGCTCGACCCTCCGTTGCGGTGGATGCCTTGGAATGTACTCCTAGCTCTTGGGATTCGCCTTAAACCATGCCACGGTTGCCGGGATGGCCTCATCCAATGATGTGGCCGCCTGTTCGAAAGTCGACTCGAACGCGCTCGAGTCGACCACGAATGGCTCCTCAAACTCAAAGAGAACCTCTTTGACCTCGCGCAGGTTCGCGTTGAAGACGCCGATCAGACCCACCATGGCCCGTGGCATCGCTGAGATTTCAACGGGTGTGCCGGCGGCCTCATAAACACGCTCGATGAACCGGCGGGTGGTGACGGTAGGAGCGTTCGGAAGATGCCAGACCCTGCCGTCGGCCCGGGAGTCGCTTCCCAGCTTGGCGAGCCCGGCAGCGATATCCGGGATGTAGCTGAAGGTGTGTGGCTGGTCGGGGTCGCCCATTACCTGGGCCTTCTTGCCGGCCAGGGCGGGGCGGAAGACCCTCTCGCCCATGTGGCTAATCAGACCGCCGGGCCCGAAATAGTCGGAGGCCCGGCCGATTGAAATCCTCGCGTCTCCGGTCACATGCGCCGCCATCAACTCCTTGGCCATTTCTGCCCGTACCCGACCCTTGCGCCCCGTAGCCCGGTATGGGAGATCCTCAGTAATCGGTGTTGGGCCGGTCGGCCCGTACCCGTACATGTTGTCGAGCGTGACCAATTTGGCACCGGTCGCTCGCGCCGCCACGAGGAGACCGGTCTGAAGGGGAGGAAACAACTCGGGCCACCTGGTGTAAGGCGGGTTCAGTACTTGATAGATCACCTCGGCTCCCTCGGAAACCGACACGGTGAAAGTGGGGTCGGCGGCGTCACCGGCGACCAATTCCACGCCACTACCGGTGGAAGCTCGTCCTGAGCGATTGACGGCTATGGTCTTGTGCCCGGCAGCCGCTAGCTGGTCGGCCAGGGTCGCCCCGATCGGCCCGGTGCCGAATACGACCTGCTTCATGTCGCCCCCTTCCAGCGGCAGTTCCAAGTCAAGCTGAGAGTACCGCTTAGCGGTCGCAGGTGCAGAGCGACCCTCATCCCTTCGCTTCGCTCGGGTGATTCTCCTTGAGGAGAAGGTAAGAGAGGTACAGAAAACAGGGCCGCGACTCGGAGATACTCGGGTGCTGTTTCCGCGACAGACCACCAGGGCTAGGCTCGTCGGACTCATACCGCGGGAGGGCTTATGGACATCGAGACGATCGACCGGGAAGATTTGAAGGCCAAACTCGACCGGGGTGACGATTTCAAGCTGGTGATGACCCTCCATGAGTTTGCCTTCAAGGCGGCCCACATTCCCGGATCGCTGCATTTTCCTACCGTCGAGGAGGCGTTCGATGGGCTGGATCCCTCCGATGAGATTGTGGTCTATTGCTCTGATGCCGCCTGTGTGGCGAGTCAATTCGCCTATCGGGCGCTCAAGGACCGTGGATACGACAACGTGCGCCGGTACTCAGGGGGCTTGAGCGATTGGCAGTCGGCCGGGTACACGCTCGAAGGCGATAACGCGTAGAGGTGCCCCTGTTCTGCCTAAAGCAAGGCTCGTCTGTTGCTCCTATGTCACTGTTAGGCGGCCGCGAAGACGGGTCACCGCCAGCGTGGCGAAGAACAACACGACGGCCAAGCCCGACATTGTGGCTCCGGCGGCGATGTCCAGGTGAAAGCTGAGGAAGAGGCCGACCACCACGGCGGCGACGCCGAAACCTATCGAGGTAAGCATCATCATCGGCACCCGCCTTGCCACCAGGGAGGCAGTTGCCGGAGGCGCTATCAGGAGCCCGAACACCAGCAGAGTTCCGACAGTACGGAAGGAGGTGACGACGGCCAGCGTGACAA
>JAUXLW010000050.1 GCA_030623545.1 Acidimicrobiia bacterium
CCATGTGGCTGCTGTAGTCAATCACGTCGGTGGAGTGCTTGGCGTCGAATCATTCTCCACGACCAGGGCTGGGGTATCGGCAGCTGCTGGAGTGGCTGCGGTCTCATGGTGAGCTCAACCTGGTCGGAGTGGAGGGCACCGGCTCATACGGTGTCGGCCTGTCGGGCGAACGTCGGCACAATCGATGCATTTCTGAGCCGGGCAGGCATCCGCGACTAGCCAGGTTGGACTCGATGCACCCAGGGTCCGAGGGCTTGGCCGGCGCAGTGGGCTCGGAGTGGTGCGGGCCGCGACTCGGCGTAAAGTTCAGATGCAACCAGCAGCCGAGGTGAAGCATCAAGAACCGGTTGCGCCAAGCCAACCAGCGAATCGCCCGTATCGGCATTGCCGACACGGACGACGAACAAGTCATTCTCCAGAAGCAGCTCCTTGTCTTCTCGTCGGTCATGGTCAGCGTCGCCGCCGTCATCTGGGGTCTGCTGTACATCGCGCTCGGCGAGCCGTTGGCAGCCTCCATCCCGCTCAGTTACAGCGTGCTGTCGACGGCGTCCATCACCTTGTTTTCGCGGCACAAGCGGTACCGGCTGTTCCGGTCTAGCCAGCTCAGCCTGATGTTGATATTGCCGTTCCTGCTCTCAGTGGCGCTGGGTGGGATCGTCAACTCGTCGGCCGTGGTGCTGTGGTCATTGATGTGTCCGCTGGGAGCTCTTGTGTTCGGAGGCAGGGCGCGGAGATGGTTTGTAGCGTTTGCGGTGGTCGTGCTCGCCGCCGGAGTGTTGGAGCCGGCGCTTAACAATGAGCGCACCCTGTCGTCGGGAGTCGTGATCACCTTCTTCGTGGCCAACATCGTTACGGTCTCGACCATCGCCTTCGTCTTGTTGGAGTACTTCACCAGCCAGCGGGAGACCGCGTTCAACCTGCTGGGCAGCGAGCAAGAGAAGTCGGAAGCACTGCTGCTCAACATTCTCCCTAAGCAGATCGCCGAGGCACTCAAAGTGTCGCCGACGACGATCGCCGACCACTATGACGGTGCCAGCGTGCTGTTTGCCGATGTGGTCGAGTTCACCCCGATGTCGGCTGAGATGACACCAACCGAGCTCGTTGAGCTGCTCAATGAGGTGTTCACGTATTTCGACGACGTGGCGGACCGGTTTGGGATCGAAAAGATCAAGACGATCGGCGACGCCTATATGGCCGCCGCCGGTGTCCCGTCACCCCGCCCCGACCACGCCCACGTCCTCACTCGCATGGCGCTGCAAGTACGGGACCATTTCGCCAAGAACGACGTTCACGGCCGGAGGTTGGCCTTCCGAATCGGCATCAACTCAGGCCCACTTGTCGCCGGAGTGATCGGGATCAGTAAGTTCAGCTACGACCTGTGGGGCGACACGGTCAACACGGCGAGTCGCATGGAATCGCACGGCTCGCAGGGAGCCGTCCAGATCACCCGCGCCACCTACGAGCTGATCAAGGACGAATTCGAGTGCACACCCCGGGGCACGGTGACGGTCAAGGGCAAAGGGGACATGGAGGTGTGGCATGTCATGCGGGAGCGAGTCCCGGCGCCGACCGTTGTCTAAGGCGGCCGCCTGCTGGCCTAGCTACTTCGAGAAGCAATCGCGAGAGAGGTAGACATGGATAGCGGTATTGTCCGCAAGATGGACGCTTTGGGCAGGATCGTCACTCCGTCTGAAACGACTCTTGTTCAGCGTGCGAGAAGGCGATGGGCTGACCATTTCGGTTGAGGGGCAGAGCGTAAAGGTGGAGAAGCTTGACGCTACCTGCACATTCTGTGGCTCTGCTGAAGTCAGAAGCTTTCACGGAAAAGGCATCTGCGTCAATTGCACCGCGGAGCTGTCATACCGCAACTGAGTCCTGCTAGTACCCGCTCTCGAGGTCCAGAGACATTGACTGTGTAGCCGCACAGCAGAGACTGCTAACCAAATTGCTAACGAACTGTCTGCGACTCGGTGCATTTGAGTGACACGAAACGACACGTCGACTGTCGAAAACCTCAAGCGACTAGGGGCTTCTTGCCGTTTCCTGCATCGAGGTTCCATGAGGGTCGTTACGTTGAGGGCCTAGTGAGCTAATAGCTCGTGGAGGTTCGAGTCCTCTCTCCGACACCGGGTTCAGTACCGGTTTCCACTTGCGATCATTGATAGTTTGACTGCATGGATCTGATGGCGAAGTGGTACGCGGCCGCTAGGGAGCACGTGCCAGACGGTGTTGAGCTTTGGGACGCCCACACTCACACCGGAGCAAGTGACCCGGATGGGGTTCGTGGAACCGCCGATCGCCTACTGGCGAAGCTCGACGACACGCAGCAGACGGGCGCAGCCGTCATGACTAACCAGGATCCGGGCGGGTACTCGGAACCGAATGACAGAGTCCTTACTGAAGCGAGAAACAGCACCGGGCGCCTGATTCCCTTCCTGCGGGTCGACCCTCGTCTAGGAAACAAGGCGATCGCTGAGGCGGAGCGATGTCTCGACGCCGGCCATCGCGGCATCAAATTGCACCCGCGAGCCGAGCAGTTCGAGCTGAACGATCCGACTGTGCGCCTTCTCGCGGAATTGGCGGCCGAGCGTGGAGTACCGATTCTCGTCCACGCGGGGAGGGGCACCCCATCCCTCGGGAAGGACGCTGCGGACCTCTGCGATACCGTGGACAACCTCCGTATCGTCCTGGCCCACGCTGCTATCAGCGACCTCTCGTGGCTAGGTCCTACTGTTGCGGAGCATCCCGGCCTCTATTTCGATACCGCCTGGTGGGATGTCACGGACCTTCTTGCTCTATTCGCGTGGGTGCCCCCGGGCCGGATCCTGTATGCCTCGGATACGCCGTACGGGCATCCGGCGCTTGCCTTCACGTTGACAATGCGGGTGGCAGTCTCAGCTCGTTACAACTCCTCGCAACTGCGGGCCCTCTTCGGAGGAACGCTTCTTCGTCTAGTGGAGGGAAAGGAAGGCGATGACGAGGGGGCCGCCCCTGGGGAGGATTTCGTGAGCGGTGACCCCGGACTGCTGCGAGTGCACGCCAGCCTCCACGGGGCCATCGTCACTGCCTTCGCCAAGAACAATGCCACCGAACCGGTCTCCCTCGCCCGCCTCGGCTGTGCTGTGCCCGAGGATGCCCACCACGCGCAGGTCTACCGCGCCATAGCAGCCACTCTCGACAATATCGATCTCGTCAACGGCGCTCGGCGGGACATCGTGCGGCCGCTCATTCTTGCTGCCGCAGCCGCGCTGACTCCTGATGTTGAGGTGCCGGAGATCTAGCAAGTGACAGCCGTTGCCCTCCACTCCAACGCGAGTGACTCATGCACCGATATGTCAGAAGTCGCCTATGTCACGATGAGGGACGGCAAGCGCATGAGGACCTCCGACATCCGTCACTCCCCGGGCCACCATTTGCGAATCTCATCGACGAGCTCCTCGCCGGCGTCGTCCTGGACGAAATGACCGGCCCCTTCGATGATCACCGTGTGATGATTGGATAGAAGCGCTTCCCACTGCTTACGTTGCGGGGTCTGGAAGGCGAGGTCCTTGTCGGGCCAGAGAATAAGAGCCGGCTTGTCGGCGATCGACGCCAGCTTGTCGGAAATCTCCTGTAACCAGGGCGTCTCTCCCAGGATGGCTCCGGGGAGCACCGCGATCGGTTTGCGGGAGTCGGGAGTGGGGAATGGGCCCTTGTACATTGCCCACTCTTCTTTCGAGGGCTTCGCGCGCTTGAAACCGGATTTCATGACGGGGTTGATGAAGACGTTGAACCGTCTGATCGCGAACCCCATGGCCGAGCTTCCCATCACTTTCGAGAAGCGCTCAATCTTCTTGACTCCGGCCACCGGCCATGCCCAGGTGTTGCATACGATGAGGGAGCGGACGCGATCGGGACGCTCCACCGCCATCCCGAACCCGATCGGCCCGCCCCAGTCGTTGGCCATAACGGTGAACTCATCCAACCCCAGTTGGTCGACGACTTTCCCGAGCACTGCCGAGTGCTCGTGGGGCATGTAGCCGTAGCCGGGGGAAGCCTTCGACAGGCCGAACCCTGGGTTATCGACGGCGATGCATCGGAACCTGTCCTGCAACCCCAGGATGACTTTGCGGTAGAGAAAGGACCAGGCAGGGTTGCCGTGGACCATGACGATCGCCGGGCCTTCGCCGACGTCGACATAATGAACTGTTGAGTCGTCCAATTCCATGAACTTGCTCTCAAACGGAAACAGGGCCTCGTTGAACCAACTCGGGCGTTGTGTCACTGTCTTCCTCCTTGAATACATACCTCAACATAGTTGAGGGTTGGGGGTCACGACCGTCGAGCGCCGTTTTCGCGCCAGATTCCAGATGGCCGGCGGACGTTGAGCGGGACGCGTTTGTCCTTGCTTCTAGATGTCCGCCGGGCCACTACTCTGGCCGACGATGGCCGCACCAGAGGTTTCCCCGGAATCTGCTCTTCGCGCAGACATTCGCTTGCTCGGGAATCTGCTTGGCCAGACTCTGGTGCGCCAGGAGGGGCAGGAACTGCTGGACCTGGTCGAGCGGGTGCGGGCCCTGACCAAGCTGCTGCGAAGCCCGCAGACCGAGCCCGCCGCCGCCGCCGAGGAGTTGACGTCGATCCTGGCCGGGTTGGACCTGGAGACCACCATCCAACTGGTTCGTGCCTTTTCGTCATACTTCTACCTTGCCAACATCGCTGAGCAAACCCATCGGCTCGCCGATCGGGCCGCGATCGCCGGCGGGGGCCGGGGGCGTCTCCAGGCCGTGGTTGACCGGATCGCCGAAGCGGACCTGGACCCGGCCGAGGTGGAGTCCGTCATCCACCGCTTAGAGCTACGGCCCGTCTTCACCGCCCATCCGACCGAGGCAGCTCGCCGCTCCATCCTCTCCAAGGTTCGGCGAGTGGCCGAGCTCCTGGAGGAGCGCTCCGACCCGAGGCTGACCGAAGCCGACCAGGCTCGCGTCGAGCGGCGTCTCGCAGAGGTGATCGACCTCATGTGGCAGACCGATGAGCTGCGGCGTGAGCGCCCCGACCCCATCGACGAGGCCAGATCGGTGATCTACTACTTCGACGAGATGTTCAGGGATGTTGTCGGTGATCTCTTCGATGAGCTCGACCATCAGCTTGGACGGCTCGGCGTCGAGCTCACCCCCGACTCCCGGCCGCTCCACTTCGGCACCTGGGTGGGTGGTGATCGAGACGGCAATCCCAACGTGACCCCCGAAGTGACGATGCAGGTGATGGCGGTTCAACACGACCACGCCCTGCGTGAGCTCATCGGTGCCGTTGAGCAAATCGCCACCGAACTCAGCACTTCGGAGCGAATTGTCGGCATCAGCGACGAGCTGGAAGAGTCTCTGGCGTCGGACCGGGAAATGATGCCGGCGACCTTCCGACGCTACGAGCGCCTGAGCAGGGGGGAGCCCTACCGCATGAAGCTCGGCTACATCCACCAGCGCCTTCTCGCCACTCGAGAGCGCCTCAGTGAAAGCAGGGAGCCCGTCGGCGGCCAGGATTACTCGACGTCCGTCGGGCTCTACGAAGAGCTGGCGATCATGCAGCGCTCGCTCCTCGCCAACCGGGGCGAGCTCATTGCTCGAGGGTCACTGGCGCGGCTACTCCATCTCGTGCAAGCGTTCGGCTTCCACCTGGCGACGATGGATATTCGTGAGCATGCCACCAAGCACCATCTGGTTCTGGAACAACTCTTTGAGCGCATCGACGGCCCCAGCTCGTATATGAGGCTGAACCGCGATGATCGCACCAAACTGCTGGCCGCTGAGTTGTCGAGCAAGCGGCCGTTATCGTCGGTCACAACCCCATTGGACGGGCCCGCCGCCACCACACTGGCCACATTCGCCACGGTTCGGCAGGCGATCGGCCGGTTTGGGCCGGCCATAGTCGAAAGTTACATCATCTCCGAGACGGGCGGCGCCGACGATGTGCTGGCTGCGGCGGTTCTTGCCAGGGAAGCCGGCCTCATCGATTTGCACGCCGACATTGCCGACATTGGTTTTGTGCCGCTTTTCGAGACGACGGAGGAAGTGGCCGCCGCCGGGGCGATCCTCGACGAACTGTTGTCTCAGGGGTCCTATCGCCGGCTGGTGGAATTGCGGGGCGACTTGCAGGAGGTGATGCTCGGCTACTCCGACTCCAACAAGCACGCCGGCATTACAACAGCCCAATGGGGCCTCTACAAAGCGTCACGGGATCTGCGCGATGTGGCCCGCAGGCACGAGGTCAAGCTCCGTTTGTTTCACGGCCGGGGTGGCACTGTCGGGCGCGGAGGCGGTCCCACCGGGGAGGCGATCAAGGCTCAGCCATGGGGAACGGTTGACGGCCGCATCAAGATCACCGAGCAAGGCGAGGTCATCGCCGACAAGTATGGCCTGCCGGACCTGGCCAGAGACAACCTCGAGCTGGCGCTGGCCGCGACGATTGAAGCCTCTGTACTGCATCGTGGGCCTCGTCGAGCCGCGGAGGTTCTCGATCGTTGGGACCGGACGATGGACGTGGTGTCCGACGCCGCCTATGTGGCGTACCGGGGGTTGATCGATCATCCGAGCCTGGTCGACTATTTCCTCACCGCCACGCCGGTGGAAGAGCTGGGCCAGATGAACATCGGTTCCCGACCGGGCCGGCGGCCGGATTCGGACGGCGGGCTCGGTGGACTGCGGGCCATTCCGTGGGTGTTTGGCTGGACTCAGTCTCGCCAGATAGTTCCCGGCTGGTTCGGGTTGGGCACCGGTCTGGAGGCGGCGGTCGAGGCCGGTCTGAGTGGCGAGCTGGATGAGATGCAGCAGGATTGGCCTTTCTTTCACACCTTCACCTCGAACGTCGAGATGACTCTGGCCAAGACCGACCTGGCTGTGGCCGCCCGCTACGTCGAGGAGTTGGTCGAGCCGGAGCACCGGGAGCTCTTCGAGATCATCAAGGACGAGTACGAACGTACCGTCGCTGCCGTGCTGCGGGTTATCGGGGCCAAGAATCTCCTGGAACAGCACCCCATCCTGCAACGCACCCTGGCCGTTCGCAATGTCTACATCGATCCGATCAGCCTGCTGCAGGTGGGCCTGCTCGCTCGCTCCCGAGAGACCGACACAGCCGATCCTGCCCTGCAGCGGGCGTTGCTGCTTACAGTCAACGGCGTGGCGGCCGGCCTCCGCAATACCGGGTAGGTCGTTGGGGCTTTGCCCCGGTGAGCACCACCCCCCGGTCTCACGAAAAGAGCACCCGGCCGGCAGGGCCCGCGAACAGACCAATGGCAATGAACCAGGTTCCGACACCGAGGAGGACTCTTCCGCCCCATCGTTTAACTGATGGGCCGCTCGTTTTGAAACGCCGCAACGTTGAGTCGTCCGCCACCGCAGCCGCGATGGCCGTGGCAAACAGCAGCGTCACCATCACCAGAGCCGCCGTTGAGAAGGTAACGATTCCCCCTGCGACACTGCCCACAATCAGAGTCTGAGCGGCCAGACTGGCCAGCAAGGGGCCCGTTCAGCCAAAGCCTGCCACCAGGTAGCCGAAGCCGTAGAGAACATGATTCAGAAAACGGTCCCTGTCGTCTGCCGCAGACCTGCGACGCTCGATAGGTGCCGCCAGGCTCGCCAGGCGCGAGAAGGAAAGTCGAACTCTCCCGAGCTGCACCAACCCCATGACGATCAACCCGACCCCGACTGCCACCCTCAATATCCGGCCACCTGTGCTGGTAAAAGTGATGTGGTCGGCGACGCTGCCGCCTCCCAGCGATAGGACCAACCCAAAACTGAGGAGAAAGGCTGCCGCACCCAACGATGCACCGGTGGCAAACCGTAGGCCAGAGCGAAGTCGACCGTTCTCCGTCTCAGCCGTTTGACGGGCCACGACGGTGAGCAAAAGAGGAAACGAACAAGGTGAGAAGAAAGCGGCGAAACCCGTCGCCGCGGCGAGGACCAACAGGCCCAGTCCGGTGCCGGAGCCAACTGTGGGGTAGAAGCGAAACCCA
>JAUXLW010000070.1 GCA_030623545.1 Acidimicrobiia bacterium
ATCGGTTCTCCGGGGTCCGGTTCATCGACCGCTTCGAGTTGGCGGGCGACCAGATCGTCGACCAGAAGGTGTGGAACGATATGGCCGAGTCAGGCGTGGTCCGTCCGGCAACTTGACTTGCGCCGCGATCAACCTGCTGTGGCTGAGACTGATGCGCCGTCCGCTACGGTCTCGAACACAATGCAAGGAGGGCGAATGCAGGCAGATCCGGAACGGGAGTGGTCGGTTGTTGTCGGGGCCTCAGGCGCCATCGGCCGCCATATTGTTGAGCGATTCCTCGAGCTGGGGCTTGGGGTTGTCGCCGTCGGTCGCCGGGTTGAGCCGCTGGAAAGCGTGGCCGGGGGCCGCCAGGATGTCATCGTCTGCCCGGCTGATATTCGGACCGACGAGGGGGAGAACGACATCCGCCGGGCGATACCTGGAACGGTGCGCGTCGCGGTAAATTCGGCGGCAGCACCCATGGCCGGCTCAATTCTCGATGTTCCGCCCGAGGCAATTCGCGAAGCGACGGATGTGAAGGTAAATGGAACGCTTCGCCTGGTTCGGGCAGTGGAAGGCCACCTCACCACCGACTCTCGGATCGTAGCTATCGGCGGGAACCTGGGATACGACCCGATCCCCGAGGCCGCTACCGCCGGGGTCGCCAATGCTGCTCTCGCCAACGCGATCCGCCAGCTGAGCCGCGCACTCGGAGCGCAAGGTGTCACCTGCCACGTTGTGGCACCGGGACCAGTCTGGACCGAACGCCTCCAGGGGATGCTCGCCGACGCCGCTGCTTCCCGTGGTGTTGCCGCAGACGTGATACTCGAGGAGTTTCGGGACCGCTCTCCGATAGGCCACCTCGTCACCATCGAGGAGGTTGTATGGGCCGTTGAATTACTGCTTGCCCCCGAGGCTCGGACCCTGGCGGGCGGGACGCTTCTCCTTGATGCCGGCCAGCGAACCGCCATCCCTTGATTGTGTTGACGGTTGCGTGACCTGGTCCGTAAGGTAGCCGTATCGCAATACGGTCGTATGTCCAGTATGCGGACAGGCCTGTTTCACAAATGGAGCGACAGTCAAACGGGAGGTCCCGTGGGGTGTGGGCCACATTCTCAGAGCGAGACGACAAGTGACGCCGCCGGCTGATCGGGTGGGGATTTGCGGGGCCGGCCTCATGGGTGCCGGCATCGCTCAGGTGTTCGCCGCCGCCGGATACGAGGTGACTCTCTACGACCTGGATCCCGCCGCCGGCGACAGAGGCCTTGAACGCATCCGGGCGGATCTGGCCGAGGGTGTAGCCCGCGAGAAGATTGACGCCGACCAGGCCGCCATCATTGCGGGCCGTGTGCGTGTCGTCGGCGAATTGGAAGCTCTCGCTGGAGTCGGGATCGTGGTGGAAGCGGTCGCTGAGCAGCTCGAAGTCAAGCAGCACCTGTTCGGCCTACTCGAGGCAATCTGTCCGCCGCCCACCTTGCTGGTTTCGAACACGTCGACCTTGTCACCCAGCGAGATCGCCCACGGGCTCGAAGAGCCGGGCCGGTTTGCCGGTCTCCACTTTTTCAACCCGGCTCAGCGGATGAGGCTGGTTGAGATCCTTCCGGCCCATGAGACCACCGAGGACACCATTAGCCATCTTCGGAAGATCTCAGAGAGAATCGGCAAGACGCCGGTCACGGCAAGCGAGTCACCCGGTGGCATCGTCAGCCGCCTTCAGCTACTCGTTCGTAACGAGGCAATCCGCATGCTGGGAGAGGGAGTGGCCACCGCCGAGGACATCGACACGGCTATGAAGCTGGGCTCCGGCTGGCCGATGGGCCCGCTCGAATTGAGCGACCTCGTCGGTCTGGACACTCATGTAAACAACTCAGATGGCCTGGCCGAGATGCTCGGTGACGACCGGTACCTGCCGGCCCCTCTCGTGCGAAAGCTGGTCGAGGATGGACATCTCGGCCGCAAGACCGGCAAAGGCTTCTACACCTACCGGGAGGGCTCATGAGCAGTCCCGGCCTTCCGGGAGAAGCGAGACCCATTCGAGTGAGGAGTCGACGATGAGCAACACCGAGACTGGGCGAGACGTTGTGATCGTGTCCACGGCGCGTACCCCGATCGGGAAGTTCGGAGGGGCGTTGGTCGGAAGCAGCGCCGTTGACATAGGGGGCCAGTCCATTGCTGCGGCGATTGAACGGTCCGGAATATCGCCAGAGGCATTCGACGAAGCCATCATCGGCCAGGCCCGGCAGGGTGGAAACGGCCCTAATCCGGCACGCCTGATGGCGATCAAAGGGGGGCTTCCAGCGTCGGTCCCTGCCCACACCGTGCAACAAGCTTGCCTCTCATCGATGAAGGCAGTAATCCTGGCCGCTCAAGCCATCCGTCTCCGTGAAGCTGAAACTGTGCTTGTGGGAGGCAGTGAGCACATGAGCGGCATCCCCTATTACCTCATGAACATGCGGTGGGGCTCAAAGTCGGGAGACTCTGTCGCGGTCGACGGATTATTCCGGGACGGATTCAACGATCCCCTCACCGGCCAACTCATGGGAGAGCTGGCGGAGGCCTGGGGTGGCCGATTCGGCATCGACCGGGAAGCCCAGGATGCCTTCGCGCTGCAAAGCCAGCAAGGTGTCAAGCGCGCTCTCGATTCAGGGTTCACTGAGGGGCTCGTAGCCCCTGTTCAAGTCCCGGATCGACGCAACCAGCCGGTAATCGTTGACCGGGATGAACATCCCCGGCCGGACACGACCCTTGAGGGACTTGCCAAGCTAAGCCCTGCGTTTTCGCCGGACGGTTCCATCACGGCCGGCAATGCCTCCGGAGTCACCGACGGCGCTGTGGCTCTGGTCGTGATGTCCGGCGACAGCGCTCGAGCGGCGGGAATCGAGCCTCTGGCAATCGTGCGTTCGTGGGCGGTGGCGGCCGTTGAGCCCGAGGACTATGGACTGGCCGTCGTCCCCGCCTCACGGACGGCATTGGATAGGGCCGGGCTCACTTTCGACGATGTGGATCATGTTGAAATCAATGAAGCATTTGCTGTGATGGTGTTGGCTGCCTGCCAGCAGTTGGACCTCGATCCGGCCCGGGTCAATCCGTATGGGGGAGCCATTGCACTCGGCCATCCTGTTGGTGCGTCCGGAGCCCGCGTAACTCAATACGCCGCCGAAGCCCTGGCTCACGACGGGGGTCGCTATGCCTTGGCGTCTATCTGCGGAAATGGGGGACATGGCGCCGCACTGGTGCTTGAGCGAGCTTGATGTGAGCCCCACCGTGCTATTCGCCGCCCTGGAAGGCGCAGGGTGACACCCCTAGCTGAATCCGCCGCCGGCGTCCTCCGCATGCTCGATGCCCAATCCGTGGCCGTGGTCGGCGCTTCCGGAGACCCTGAAAAGATCGGCTACCTGCCGGTCCACTACCTGGTCAAGTTCGGGTATGAGGGCCGTATTTACCCCATCAATCCTCGACTAACCGAGGTGGAGGGTCTCACCGTCTATCCGTCCCTGACCGACCTTCCTGAGATCCCGGATTTGGTGGCGATCATGGTCGGAGCCCCCCTGGTCCCCGACGTGCTCGAAGAGGCGGGCCGCTTGGGTGTTTCGGCGGCCGTCATCATCTCGTCGGGCTTTGCCGAGGTCGGTGAGGAGGGTGCTGAGCTTCAACGTCGTCTGATCGAGATCGCCGATGCCACCGGTATTTGGGTCTGCGGGCCCAACTCTGTTGGGATCATCAATGCCGCCACTCGTATGGCTCTCACCTTTACAGCTGCTCTGACGAGTGGGCCGCTGGCGCCTCCTGGCCGTATCGGCATCGTGTCCCAGAGCGGCGCGTTTGGGACTGTGCTCTACGGTCTCGCCCGTGACCAGGCTCTGGGTCTGCACACTTACATCAGTGCCGGCAACGAAGCGCAGCTCGGGGTCTCCGACTACATCGCGGCCCTGGTGGAACATCCTGAGATCACGACCATAGGCGGATACATCGAGGCGATTCGCGACGGCGCCTCTTTCGCCGAGGCCGCGGCGGCGGCTCGTGGGAGCGGCCAACCCATCGTGCTCGTAAAAGTAGGGGCCTCCGAGGCGGGCACCTTGGCCGCCGCATCGCACACGGGAGCTCTCACCGGCGATGACCGGGCCTATGAGGCAGCCTTTGGGCGTTTCGGCGTGGCTCGGGCGATCGACGAGCAACACCTGCTCGACCTGCTCGAGGCGTTCGATGTTCTCGAGAAACTTCCATCTGGGAATCGGATCGCGATTGCTTCCATGTCGGGCGGCGCCGGAGTATTGCTGTGTGATGCGGCCGAGGAACACGGCCTGGCGGTGCTTCCCTTTTCCAATGAGCTCGTTGGCAGGCTCGGAGAGGTGTTGCCTCCCTATGCGGCCGTGGCCAATCCAGTCGATTTCACGGGCCAGTTCGTCACCAACACCGCCGGCCTTCGTACGGTGGTGGCCGAGTTGGCGGCCGCCGAAACCGCCGACGCAGTCATCCTTTTCGCCGGACTTGGCTGGACTGCCGGTGGCGCCTGGGTAGACCCGGTGATAGACGCGGCCGGCTCGGGAGCGCCGATAATCGTGGTCTCGCCGCTGGCGACCGAGGAGCAGCGCGCTCGGCTCCGCAAGGCGGGGATTCCCACCTACCACAGTCCGCTGCAGGCGATCCGGGTTTTAGAGACGCTTGTTAAGTGGAATACATGGGAGCCGCCCGAGGACGCGGATCCGATTGCATCGTCGTGGAATCAGGGCTCTGGAATCTTGTCCGAGGCTGCGGCCAAGGCACTCCTCGCCGACGCCGGGCTCACCATTCCGAGGGGTGTCGTCGTTACCTCGGCAAGGGAGGCTGAGGAAGTTGCCGCCTCATTCGGATCCCGGTTTGTCATGAAGGTCTCGGCCGCCGGGCTCAGCCACAAGACCGAAGCCGGGGGTGTGCGAATTGGAGTGACGCCGGCCACGGCCGGCCCGGTCTTCGAAGAGATCATGGCGGCGGTCACCGGATTCGATCCAAAGGCGCAGATTGACGGCGTGCTCCTGGAAGAGATGATCGACGAAGGTTTGGAGGCCATCATCGGGTCTACCTGGCATGAGCCGTTTGGCCATGTCGTGATGGTTGGTCTGGGCGGGGTGAGTGTTGAGCTGCTGGGGGACGTGGCGTTCGCGCTTGCGCCCATCGGGCCAGGCGATGCGCGTATCTTGATCGAATCGCTCCGGAGTTATCCACTTCTCGACGGGTACCGGGGGGCGGTCCCGCTGGACGTCGAGGCTCTCGCCCAAACAGTATCGGTGGTTTCGAGGTTGGCCGCAGGAGCGGATTCCCAACTTCGTGAGCTCGACCTCAATCCGGTCAAGGTGCTCCCCGCGGGCAAGGGGGCAGTCATTCTGGATGCCCTGGCCGTGTTGGAGGTTTCGGCGGAGTGATTCCGGGCCTGTGCCTCGGCGGTCGGCTTGGTTGACTTACTGGAAGCAAATCATCTAGCGTTATTTCACTATGCGGGCGGCTGTCTGCGTAGTGGACAGGACCTGGGAGTTATTCGATGTGCCTGAGCCGCGAGTCGAAGCTGTGAAATCGGTAAACCGGGCGCTCGACGTGCTCTTCTCGATCGCAGGATCCGATCGACCTCTATCGGCACTCGCTCTTTCCAGGGAGCTGGATCTTCCTCGCCCTACCGTTTATCGCATCCTTGACACCCTGCAAGGGCGTGGAGTCGTGGCCCGTGTCGAAGACGGCAACGTGGTGACTCCCAAGCTGGGCCTCCTCGTTGGCGGGAGCCATAACATCGCCAAGCTTGCCGACCTGATCGGGCCCTATTTGCAGCGGCTGGTGGCGGCCACCGAAGAGACGAGCAGCCTCCACGTTCGGGTCGGCGACCGGCGCCGTTGCGTTGCCGAGGTTGAGGGTTATCGGGGCATTCGTTGGGCACGCGGGCCTGGGTTCACCGCTCCCGTGTGGTCCGGTGCAGTCGGACACGTCATCCTGGCTCACTTGCCCGACCAGGAGTTGGACGCTCTGATGTCCCGTGTCGACTTCAGGCCTCTGGCGGCGAACTCGTTGACGACAGAAGATGAGCTCCGCGAGCGTGTCAGACAGGCGAGAGAGAATGGATGGAGCGCCAGCAAGTCCGAGACGGTGGATGGAGCCGCCGCCATAGCTGCCCCACTGGTCGACCACGCCGGGGCTGCAGTTGCCGTCCTCGGCCTGTACTCCCCGGCCGACCGTTTCGAAGATCTTCAACAATACGCGCCGACTCTCGTGTCGGTGGCAGCTGAAGCTGCCGCCCAGTGGGCGGGTATCTCATCTATCACATTGAACACGACCATCAGAGAGGATCGTCCCTCCGGGGCCAGTCCAGACAAAGAGCGTTCCGGGCCGCCTGGAAGCCATGACAAGGAGAACGAATGAAACGAGTATCGAAGGTCGGAGCATTGCTTTTCGCCCTTGCACTCGTCGCGGCTGCCTGCGGCAGCGACGAAGCCGACACGACTGTGCCCGCGGCAGCGACTACAACTACAACGACTGCTGCAGTCGGTGCGGTTCCGGATTTGGTGGAGGAGGGGAAGTTGATTTTGGTGACGACGGGGAATTTCCCGCCGTTCACGAAGATCAACGAGTCGACGGGTGACAACGAGGGCTATTCGATCGATGTTGCTA
>JAUXLW010000087.1 GCA_030623545.1 Acidimicrobiia bacterium
AGCAAAGGCTTCTACCGCCGACCAGTCGTCGAATTGCATCATGGTGATGAACTCCACCTCGTCACCGGTTTCTTGCCGGAGTACGTCCAATCTGGTCAGGCCGGGAATGGACCTTGCCATGATCCCCGGTGCGATCGTCGAATTGAGCAGCTCCTGGTAGACGTCGGCATTGGCAGGGACAGTCCAGCCATGCCAGATACGAACAATCATGACTACTCCGCCTAGGCGACGGCCGTTGCCTCCAGCTCCACGAGAAGCTCCGGGAATGCCAGGCGGGCCACGCCCAGCAGGGTCGACGTGTACTGGCAACCGGCCGCATTGAGCCGGCCAAGCTCGGCCGCGTTTTCGATGAGCTCGTCGACGTCGGTGGTGTAGACGTTGAGGCGGACGATGTCGGCCAGCGTCATTCCTGCGGCTTCCAGTACCGCTTCGATGTTGTCGATCGACTTGTTGATCTGACCGGCCATGTTGCCGTCGTGCACGACCTTGCCCTCGTCGTCGAGGGATACCTGGCCCGCCAGGTACAGGGTGCGCTCGGCCCCGGTGACTTCATGGCCGTGGTTGAACCCGTATTGCTCTTGCCTGGTCCAGGGATTGACGACTCGACGTTCCATGTTTTGTGTCCCTCCTTGAGTTGCGTTGTTTTCTTCGCCGCCCTGACGCTACCCCTTCAGGGTCACGCCGGGGCGCCGGCCGGGCGCCGCCCACCGTCTAGCCTCCAATCGCCGCCGACCAGGGAAACCATGAGAGCGATATCAAGACGGATCCAGGCCAACTGAGATGACGGTCGAGCTCGCCCTCCTCCTGGTCGTGGCGGGCGCCGTCTCCGGGACTCTCATAGGGACCGTCGGCATCGGAGGAGTGCTGTTGGTGCCTGCACTGGTTTTGTTCGGAGGGCTCGGCGTTGAGGAGGCGACACCCGTCGCCTCGATGAGCTTCTTCTTCACAGGAGTCGCCGGGACCCTGGCTTACTCGCGGACAGACCGCGTTCCCTGGGAGTCCGTGCGGTGGTTGATGGTCGGTGTAGTGCCGGGAGCACTGGCAGGCGCTGCCGGCAATGTCGCGCTTAGTCCTGACGTGCTCACCGGCGTGATCGCTGTTGTGCTGGGAGCTGCCGCCGTGCGGGCGCTCATTCCCGAGAGAGCAGATAGGCCTTTAGCCGGAAAGGACCTGTCGTCCCGGGCGATGCTGGCCATCGGGATCCTGGTGGGGTTCGGCTCGGCTCTGACCGGTACCGGCGGACCGGTGCTGTTGATCCCGGTCATGCTGCTATTGGGTGGTGGGGTGGTGGTCACGATCGCCGCGAGCCAGCCCATCCAGGTCCCGATCGCCATATTCGCCACTGCGGCATTCCTTGCGTACGGAGAGCTGGATTGGGAGTTGGGACTGGTGCTGGGGCTGGCCCAGGTTGCCGGTGTGATTGTCGGAGCCCGGCTCGGAGATCGTCTCCCCGCTGAGGCATTGCGAAATCTGGTCGGCATAGCCCTCGGCCTATCGGCTCTCACTTTTCTGATCAAGGCAGTGGCAGGATGACTTTCACCATTTGACTCCTCTGCGACCGCCCGGCTCGAGGCAAGGCTCACCGGGGTTGCCCTGGTTCGGTTGCCCGGCGCCCCTCGATCGTCTCGAGCATGCCGAAGCGGCAACGTTCACATACCCAACCGGGATCGCCGCTCGCCTCGGCTACGTGGGCGACTTCTCAGTCCTGATTGCCCCGAAACGCGATTCTCAGTTCACGCAGAATTCGTTGCCTTCGGGGTCTTGCATCACGGTCCAGGTGGCGTTGGGGCTGGAATGTTTGGCGACGACCGATGCTCCTAGTGCGACGAGGTTGTTCACAGTCTCAGCCATGTCGTCGGAATTGATATCGAGGTGCATGCGGTTCTTGGCGATCTTGTCTTCCGGGACTTCTTGAAACGCCAGTCGGATGCCTCCCTGGCCCGGAGCGAGTCTCACGAAATCGCCCCAGTCGTCTTCAATCGCCTGGCCGGTGGCCGTCGACCAGAAACCGGACAGCGCCCGGGCATCGTGGCAGTCGAAGGTGAGGTGTTCGATGATCAGTGCCATGGTTCTCCTCAGGTCCAGAATCCGTCATGGGCCCGTGCTGCCTCATCTTCTAGCGCAGGGCCGAGTACTTCGACGCCGTTTTCGGAACCGAGCAATCGGCGGGACCCGGTCAGGTGAAGCGGGGCGTCGGGGCGGTTGTCGAAGAACTCCATCAGTCTTTCAACTGAAAGGGCGAAGACCACGCGCCCGATTCCTGCCCAGAAGATGGCCCCGGAACACATGGCACACGGCTCGCAGCTCGAATACAGGGTGTGGGACGCCAGTTTCTCCGGCGACCACTTCCCGCTGGCGAAGCGGACGAGGTTGGTCTCGGCGTGGGCGGTGACGTCGGAGTCGGTTTGGACCGTGTTCTCCGCTTGGGCGACCTGGTGCCCGTCCGCATCGACGAGTACGGCTCCGAACGGATGGTTTCCGTGCTCACGGGCCTGGACCGACACGTCGATCGCGACTCGTAGATGTTCTAGGTGAGCTCTGTCCACTTGGTCTGGCCTATCTCAGGCCCGACCCTCGGGCGGATCCTGGCCATGCCCTTCCTTCCAACTGATGATGGGGTTACGGAGGACTCCGAGCTTTTCGATCTCGGCCTCGACCACGTCACCCGGCTTCAGGTACCAGGCCCACGGATCATCGCTGAAGGCAGCTACGCCGGCCACGGTGCCGGTGGAGATGACGTCCCCCGGGCTGTACCCCATAGCTGAATAGTGGGCGACGATCTCGGGGATCTTGACCCACATGTTTCGTGAATTGGATACTTGCCGATCCTCGCCGTTGACACGCAAGCGCATGTCGAGGTTGTGTGGATCCCCTACTTCGTCCGGTGTGACAATCCAGGGCCCGAGTGGACAGAAGGTGTCGATTGCCTTGCAGAACGAGAAGACCCCCGATTTCATCTCATCGCGTTGGATATCGCGAGCTGTGATGTCGTTGAAGATCGTGTAGCCCCCGATGTAATCCTCTGCCTCCCCGGCGGTGAAATGTTTGCCTGCCTTCTTGATAACGATCGTGAGCTCCAGCTCATAGTCGAGCTCTTTGGTCAGGTGCTCCGGGTAGATGACCGGCTCGTCGGGGCCGATTACTGCGTCGACATTCTGGAAGAAGACGATCCACGGTGCGATGTCATGGGACCAGTTGACGTTCTTCGATTCCTCCTCATGCTCCCGGAAGTTGCCGGCCGTGTGGAAGAACTTCTTCGGAATGATGGGAGCTTTGAGCTGGACATCGGCGAGGGGAGTCACCGGTCCATCCGCGGCTCGGGCCATGTCGAGTCCGGCGTCCCCCATCTCGAACAGGCTTCGCATGTCCGGAACCTCGAGGCGTACAACGTCTTCGCCCTGAATCACGCCGGGGTGTTGCTCCCCGCCGGCATCCTCGAAAGTTACGAGTTTCATGTGTTGACTCCGCAGTAGTGGACCGCGGTCAAAGCATAGGAAGTCGCCATATTCACGAGCGATTCAATCGGGACGCTTTCGCCATCGGGGCCGGGGAGGGCGCTCGAGATCGGGCCGTAGTTGACCGATGGGACTCCGTGGCGGCTCAAGGTCGACGCATCTGACCCCCACCTGACGTAGTCACGCTCGGCAGGGGCTCCGAACGTCTCCGAGTGCCCGGCATCGATCGCGCTGATCACCGGGTGGTCTTCGGCTATTTCGGAGCCGGGCACGGATACATAGATCTCGGAGGTGATCCCGGCGTCCGGGTACCTGGCGGTCAGCGCGGCCACGAGCTCCTCGAACGCGGTATGGGCCTCGGTCAGCTCCATCGTTGGGGGCACTCGCATGTCGATGAAGAGGTCGGTGGTGTGGGGCGATCGGCTGGCCCGCCACGGGAAGCCACCTCTGACCGAAGAGATGTTCAACGCCCCCGACCGGCCCTGGTAGGAGGAGCGCTCCTCCCACTCGGGAACAAACGCCGCTACATCACCAAGGACGTTGCGCATGCGAATGATCGAATTTTCGGCAAGCCGGCCGGGAACGTACGCCGTATGCATGAAAGGCCCGGCAGTGGAGATCCGCGCCCACAACGTCCCCCAATGCCCGAGCACCACCCGCTCCTCGGTCGGCTCGCCGAGGACACAGGCGTCGGCCCGGATTCCCTGTTCGACGAGGTGGCGGGTGCCGACTCCGTAACCGCGATACTCGGCCCCCTGGAAATCCCCCCATTCGGCTTTCTCGATTTCGCCGGCAACCCCGGCGATGATCACGTCGCCCCGCAAGCCGACGCCTGCGTCGAGCAAGGCGCGAACAGCCTCCACGTAACAAGCCACCGCACCCTTCATGTTCATGATGCCGAGTCCGAGGATGGCACCGTCGCGCACGATCGGCTCCGGCTTGAAGCCGGGACCGTCCAGCCACGGCTCGCGTCCTGAGTAGGACGTGTCGAGGTGACCGTTGAACATGAGAGTGGGACCGCCACCGGCGCCGGCCAGGCGTCCGACCGCGTTCGCTCGACCTTCTTCGATCTGTTGCAGGGTAGATTCGAGGCCCGAGTTGCCCAGGAGTTCCGTCAGGTACTCGGCGCAGGCTTGTTCTGATCCCGTGAAGCTGGGGATGGCCACGAGCTCCATTGCCGTTTCAACCAGCCGGGCCTCGTCGATGGCGCCTTTGACAGCAGCGACGGTCTCAGGAGTGGTCATGACTTGAAGTGGGGGAGCACTTCGGAGCCGAATTGTTCGAGTTGCCCGGCCCGGTCCGCTCCCCACAGCTCGAGCATGATGTGGGTGCAGCCGGCGGTGCGGTACTCCTGGATACGTTCGACACATTCGGCCGGCGTGCCGGCTATGGGACGGCACTTGTCGAGGATCTCGTCCGTGACTTTGGCTTTGGCAGCCAGGCGCCCCCCGGATTCCATGGCTTCAGCGATGGGCTCGAGCTCGCCCAAAGTGAGCCCGGCGTTGTCGAGCAACACGTCGGCCGAGCCCTGGATGTTCTGGACCTTGTTGGCTAGGTACATGCCGGCGATTTCCCGGGCGCCGTCCCGGCCTTTGTCGTGGTCCTGGTCGATGCTGGCAACGATGGTGCATCCGAGGTCGATGTCATCACCGTTGCGCCCCACCTCTTCTGCGGCCCTGGCCAGGTTTTCGCGGGCGTAGCGGACGAAGCCCGGCGTGGTGATGCTGGGTGTCAGCAGGCCGTCGGCCAGTGCACCGGCGGTGGCCTGCATTTTCGGTCCGGTGCCGGCCATGTAGATCGGCACTTCCCAGTCCGGCGCTTCGGCATCGCTCCGGAGCTCCGGCGCCCTGGCGGTGAACTCTCGCCCCTCCACGTCTACGCTCTCGCCGGCCAGATACGACCTGATTATCCCGATCGCCTCTTTGACGTTGGTGAGGGGCCGCTCGGGCACCCGTTCCCCAACACCGATGGCCTTCATGAAAATCTTCGACGCGCCCAGACCGAGGTAAAACCGGCCGGGACCGGCCGCCTCCTGAGTAACCCTGGCCTCCATGGCGATCTGCAGGGGGTGGCGGGTATACGGCGAGATGATGCCCCAGCCGATAGCGAGCCGGTCGGTCTCGCGGGCCAAGATGGGCGAGAGGGCGCTGGCGGAGCGAGCCTCCATCGAGTGCTTGCGCCACCACGGATATGCCTCGGCCAGCCACATAGTGTCGAACCCGTGCCGGTCCATGACGTGGGCGTGTTCGAGGATCTCATCGAGCGGTTCCATGGTGAGCTGCATGACCCCGATGCGGAAGGGCACCGTCATGAATCTGTCCTCCTGGCCGTTGCTGGGCGGGCGCAGGGATGTTACATACCCCTGGAGCGCCGCACTCAGGCCGGATTAGGTCATGCCACCCGCCGGGCCCGGGCCCGCTCAATTATGAGAGCGACCAGATCCTCGAATGGATCGAAACCCACAAGGTTGTGCGCGTCGGCTACGAAGTTGGAGAGGGCGTTGATGTCGTAGAAATAGCGGAGCCCGTCACGGGCGCTCACCAGGTACTCGA
>JAUXLW010000205.1 GCA_030623545.1 Acidimicrobiia bacterium
ACATTGCTGGTTCAATCGAAGGGGCGGTGGAGTATCTCGCCGCTCATCCGGATGAGGCTCGGTACACCGATACGGCCGCTACGGCCAGCCTCGACGGTCTGCGCGCCACTGTGAGAGGACCGGATGGAGCGGTTGTGGTGTCCGATATGCCCGCCGGGGTTGGGGGTACTGGCTCTGCTCCTTCACCGGGGTGGATCATGCGCGCCGCGCTGGCTAGTTGTGATGCGACAGTGATTGCTATGCGGGCTGCGACACAAGGTATCACTCTCGACGAGCTCGAGGTCACCGTCGATGGGGAATCCGATGACCGCGGGCTGCTTGGTGTCGACGACGACACCCCGGCTGGGCCTCTCCACACTCGGGTCCGGGTTCGGATAGGCGCGGCGGGGGTCGACCCAGAGAAACTCCGTGAGATCGTCGCATGGGCCGACGAACACTCTCCAGTTGGTGACGCAACGCGACGGGCGATACCCACGACTGTGGAAATCGACACCGTCTAACACTCAAGTCGAGCTAGACCTGACTCACCCCCAACCCGCTAGCGCATATGTGCCGATATGGGCGGTTCATACAAGGCGGTGCCCAGTTCAACGTCCTCCTCCGCGGAGGTGTCGCCGGCCGCCTCGGGGACGCCTTTGGGGTCACCCTCTAGCGGGTTGTTCGCACCCGCAGGTTTCTCTAATGATTAGTTCTGTGTCGAGGACGACCCGGGAGGGATCTGGGGAGACGCCGGCGATTATGTCTTCCAGCATGGCGACGGCTCGGCGTCCCGCTTCGGCAACGGGAAGTGCGACGGTGGTTAAGGCGGGGCGGATGATGGCTGCCATTTCGATGTCGTCGTTTCCGACGAGAGCAACTTGGTCAGGGATTCCCAGCCCGCGAGAGGTGATGGCATGGAAGGCACCGAGAGCGAGGTCGTCGCTGGCCGCGGCGATGGCTGTGGGTGGGTTCGGCAGGTCGAGCAAGCGGCTGGCTGCTGTCTCTCCTGAGCGAATCTGGAAGTTCGGCACCTCAATTACCAGCTCGTTCTCCAGTCTCATTTCCGCGGACGCGAGGGCCTTCTGGTATCCGGCGTACTTCGGGCCGACATTCGGGATGTGGCGTGGCGGGGTTATATAGCCGATCCGTTGATGGCCGTGCTCGAGGAGATGATTGGTTGCGATGAACTGGGATCCTTCCAGGTCGAACTCGACGCTAGGGCCGGGTGAGCCGGGTGAGTCGACGAAGACCAAGCCTGGCCTACCCGGGGGTGGGAGTGCCGCATCGGGCTCCAGCAGGGGGGCGGCTACCACGATTCCGTCGACCTGTTTGGAGATGAGCCGATCTAGGTAGGTGAGAGCGGCTTTCGGGTCATCGTGCGCGTTGCAGAGGAAGACCATGGTTGGGCTTTCCGCGGCTGCCGCTTCGATTCCTCTGAGCAGGGGCTCGTAGAAGGGTGCGAACTCGGGGATGATCGCCCCGATCGAGAAGCTGGGTACGTCTACCCAGGAAGCTTTCGCCTTGGTCCGGTCGTACTTCAGTACTTCGGCGCGTCGCCCTCTGCGGATGGATAGAAGTCCGTCGTTGCTGAGCTGCTGGTAGGCGGCTCTCACGGTGTGGAGGTTGATTCCCAGCTGCCCAGCGAGCTCGCGCACCGGTGGGAGCTGATCTCCTTCAGGGACCTGCCCGCCGACGATCAGCCATGTGAGCTGCTGGCCCAGCTGGCTGGCTAGGGGTATTTGGGCTGCTCGGTCGACCCTTATCGGTAAGTCGTTTGACATCACTGTATGAGAGTTATATAACTATATCATACTACTAGCGACAGCCCAAGCCCCCGGGCAGTGCCTGAGCGGTCCCCGATCTCCAGTGGAGGTGCATCATGACTGTCGGTAAACCCCTTCGTCAGCATCTCGCAATCGTGGTGAGTCTCGTCATCCTGGCGGCCTGTGGGAAGAGCGCCGAACCCGTGAAAGAGCTTGAGACACCCCTTCCGACCACGTCAACCGTGGAGCATGCGTCCCCGACAACGGGTCCGGTCCTTATACAGCCGAAGGGCATGCCGGTGGTTGTAGCCGGCGACGCCGACTGGTCCCAACTGATGGCCGACCTCTATCTCATGTCGCGTCCGGATGTCGACGTTCTGGCTATCGCTATAACGGGCGCTGGCATGGCCCACTGCCCCAAAGGCGCACAGAACATCGCCGGCGTCGTTGCCGCCCTGGGCATGCAGATCCCCGTCGCATGTGGTGCAGATTCCCCGCTGGAAGGCATCAATGCCTTTCCAGGTTCATGGCGGGCCAACGCAGACGCCTTCGGAGAGCTTGAGCTTCCTGCCGGTGTCGTCTCCGACATGACCGCGTCGGATCTTATGGCGTCCACCATCCAGCGATCAGCTGACAAGGTCCATGTCCTGGCACACGGCCCCCTCACCGACCTGGCCATGGCGATCACAGAGAATCCTCTGATCGTCGACAACATCGAGATGATCACCATCATGGGAGGGGCGTTCGACGTCCCGGGTAACACGACGCGCAACCCGGACGCGGATTGGAACTTCTGGGTGGATCCGAAAGCAGCGCGCGACGTGCTCAACTCAGGAGCGCCCGTCACCCTGGTACCGCTCGACGCCACCAACGAAGCACCCATCAACGTGTTCTTCGGGGATGCGCTCGCCGAGAACCGTCACGAGAAGGCTGCGGAGATCCTCCATGAGTACGTACTCAGCGACCCATCGGTGACCGGGCTCGGGGCCTACTTCTGGGATCCGCTCACCGCAGCGATCATGCTCGAACCCGACCTCGCAGTATTCGAGCAGCGGACCATTCGTGTCACCGACGGAGAAAGAAGCGAACAGGGCAGGACCGAAGTGGACCCAGCCGGAGTCGAGGTTCGAGTTGCCGTGTCCGCGGACGGCGCAGTGTTCCAAGAGCATTTCCTCAGCACTCTCAACGGTGGGGCGACAATTTTGGTGACTCCTCGTCAACCGGACGGCACCGTCGTGTTCCAGAACCAGACGTGCGAGGGCACCCTCCCCACAGTGAGGCCGGCGGGTCGGATCGTCTTTGGGCTTGCCAATACCACCGATGAGCCAGCTGGGTTTGGAATGGGCACCTATCACGAGAGCTTTGGACGAGAAGACATGCTGACTTATGCCGAGGACCCCAACAGAGTTGACCTCAACCCGCCGCAGTTCGTTGAGGTGATCCACTATCTCGAAGTGCAGGCCAGGAGTGAGACGGTCACCGCGCTAGAACTCGAGGAGGGCACCTACTGGATGGTCTGTCTCACGCAGCCCAGATCGGTTGAGGTGCTCAACGACGTCATCGTTGGCGAATGATCGAGACGCAGGCCGCGCCAAGACCGCAAGTGATAGCGAAAACGCGGGTGATTACTCGTCGCCTCACATCTCCGAGTCGGAATGCGGTAAATGCGCGCCATCACCGGCTGTCCACCAGCTAGCTCAGGTAGCGCATATGTGCCGATATGGGCGGGTGTTTGGTGTCAGCCGCAGGTGGCTTCGGAGCTGCTACTGACGGTATCGATCCAGTGGACGGATTGTCCGGTGGCGATGTCGCCTGTGGAGATCGTCCCTGATGCG
>JAUXLW010000245.1 GCA_030623545.1 Acidimicrobiia bacterium
CTGCTGCCCGCCCGCGCCGCTTCAGATGGACCCCGAAGCGTGAACCGCATCAAACCCGTTCGTGTGGGCCGTTACATGTTGGTCGATGAGGATCACGTTTCCATCCGGGTCGGCGACCTTGAAGCTTGCCGGTCCGCTCGGGGTTTCGTTGGTCGTATTCTCACTGCTCCCGATGCCGGCTGCCCGCAGCTGGTCGCTGAGCACTCGTACGTCCGTGAATTCCTCAACCGGCTGGCCGAGGCCCACCCAGCCAGGGTTGAAGGTCAGGATGTTCGAGTCGAACATGCCATGGAAGAGCCCGATGGCGGCGGATTGGTTCGCCATGATCGTCCAGGACTCACCGTCACCGGCGACCATCGCGAACCCGAGCCTTTCGTAGAAGTCTCGTGATGCGGCCATGTCCTTGACAGCGAGACTGATTGAGAACGCTCCTAGCTCCATCGGGCTCCTTCGGTAAGGCAGTATCAGACGAGGCTAGGACGCACTCCTCCATCGCGCCTATCAGGTCTAGCGGGCCACGAAACTCCTCCCGTCCCCTCAACGGCCGGGCTCAACGAACCCCCGGATGGATGACACCATCAGACATGCAATCTCGCCGTAGCCACCCTCGGCGGAAGCTTCCTCATCACCCCACCGCCAGCGCCATCAGGCCGAAGACCATGGCTCCGCCGAAGCTCAAGCGCCGGCCTGCGCTCTTTTCCGCGAGCAAACGGGAACCGATGAAGATGCCAAAGAGGATGCTGATCTCCCTGGCGGGAGCCACATAGCTGACCGGAGTGAACCGCAACGCCGCCAGCACGAGTAGGTAGGCAAGCGGATCGAGCACCGCCACAGCGATGATCTGGAGGCGATGATTACTCCACAACTCCCGGACGACGTTACGCCGAGCCCGCATCCTGGGAGCAAGGAGCGTGCCGCGGCCGATCGCCGACACCCATACCAGCACCAGGGGGTTGATCTCCAGAGTGCTCACCGCGTATTTGTCCCACAACGAGTACGAAGCGATGAACAGCCCGGTGAGCAAGGCGAACATCACAGCCGGAACAGGGGTAGCCAGCTCGCCTCGTGATCTTCCGCTGTCGGCGGCAAGGGCCAGAACTGCGACGGCAATGAGACCGGCTCCCCCGACGGCGAGCAAGCTGGGGCGCTCGTCGAGGATCAGTACCGCTCCAACCATGGCCAGGACCGGGCCGGTGCCGCGGGCCAACGGGTACACGAGCGACAGATCGCCCGCCTGGTAGCCGCGTTGCAAGGTGAGGTAGTAGCCCAGGTGCAACAGGACGGTGCCAGCAAGGAAGAGGGGCACAAGTCCTGCAAAGGAGGGTGTGTCGATCACGAAAAGTATGACGAGAGGAGCGGCATAGATAACCGTCGCCGTAGCACCGACAAGCCACACGAATTCTGGCCCGGCATTGCTGCGCTTGGCCAGCAGGTTCCAGGTCGCGTGCATCCCGGCGGCGGCGAGGACCAGAAGAAGGGCGCCGACGCTCACGGCCCGGTCCCGTCCGTGAGCTTGTACGTGGTGACGACCGGCTTGTGATCGGACGGAGCGAATCCGCCTACATGGAAGTCGGCGACACTGGTGAGAGTGGGGTGAATGGGGCCGCGGTGCAGCATCCAGTCGAGTAGCTCGGGCGGCTGCTGGGCCATCGGAAAAGCCGGGAAGGTGGTAGCCGGCTCATGACCCAGAGCCATGAACGAATCGTCGAATCCGGCGAGACGCAGTATCCGGAGCGGGTGTAGGTGATCGTTGAAGTCGCCCATGAATATCACGGGCTCGTCGGGGTCGGCCAACTGCTCGAGGAAGGCAGCAGCAGCTTCTGCCTGCTCGATACGCACGTTGACTCGCTCCGTCAGCTCCCGGATGTTGCCGGTCCAGCTCAAGTGGGCCGTGGCGACCACCATCGTGCTCCCAGCTTCGGTGACCAGCCGCACCCAGAACAGTCGCCGGTCCCCCTCGGGGATCCCGACGTCCTCCGCCCCATGGTCGACAATCTCGAACAGGCGAGAATTCCAGAACACATTGCTTTCCCCGGTCCACCCCGCGAACGGGTCTTCGACGCGCCGGGTCCACGGAAGCGTGTCGCTGATCAACTCGGAGGCCGCCGGCGACAGCTCCTGGACACACAGCACGTCGGGGCGGTGCAGCTCGAGAAACCGCTCCAGTGGCCGGCGCCGCTCCTGCCAACCGGAAGTGCCCCAGAGGTTGTATGTGCAGGCGAGGAAGGTAAACGGGTGCACAGCCCTCATTCGTCGACGATGACGGACGATCTTACCCGGATTCTGTCAATCGGGGCTGAGTCACGCCCGGGCTACAGATCAACTGATCTCAAAGTCATGAGCACAACGCCCAACCACACATCTAGCAATCTGGGACTTGCCAAACAGTTGTCGATCGGGCGCATTCCCCCGATGGGACGAGTCAGCGGTGCAGCGAGTCGATAAGCGACTCGATTGCCGCTATTCCGGCTGGGAGGGCACGATCACGGTCCGCACCTCGTCCCCGAAGGCGGCCAGGTCCTGCAGCGCCCGATTTACCGGGCCCGCCTCGAGCGCCACCTGGTTGGTGACGATGTCGGAAAGGTCGAGATCGCCCCGGACGGCGATCTCCAGAATCGAGGCGAGTTCAGATGCCACATGGTCGGACACGCCGATGATTTCTGCCTCCCGCAGGACGAGATCCGCGTAGGAGTCAACGGAGAACGGTTCCTCCGTTAACCCGACCGCAGCCGCCCGCCCCTGCGGTCCGAGCACGTCGACTGCCTGGCGCATCGTGGCGGCC
>JAUXLW010000198.1 GCA_030623545.1 Acidimicrobiia bacterium
AGTCTGCGGGGAACCGGCCTCCTCAACCATTCCTTGCTCAACAAGGGGTCGGCGTTCACAGACAGCGAGCGGGGAGCCTTCGGCTTGCGGGGGCTGCTGCCGGCCACCGTGAGCAGCATCCGCGAACAGCTCGATCGGGTGCGGACCCAATACGACTTCAAGCTCGACGACCTCCAAAAGAGCATCTATTTGAGCGGTTTACAGAATCGCAACGAAACCCTCTTCTACCGGTTCCTGATCGAGAACCTCGAAGAGATCGTGCCCATCGTTTACACACCGACTGTTGCCGAAGCCTGCCAGCACTGGAGCCGGATCCACCGCCACGACCGCGGCATATACGTCACCCTCGAGGACCGCGGGCGGATTCCCGAGGTCCTTCGCAGCAGGAAGGTCCAGGACCCGGCAGTCATCGTCGTCACCGACAACGAGCGCATTCTCGGAATTGGAGACCAGGGGGCAGGAGGGATGGGAATTCCGATCGGAAAACTGGCGCTGTACACCGCCGGGGCCGGCATACACCCTGCGAGCTGTGTGCCCATCTCGCTCGACGTTGGAACCAACAACGAGCGGCTCCTCAAGGATCCGTTGTATTTCGGAGTGCGGCAACCGCGGTTGCGCGGGGACGAGTACTGGTCGCTGGTCGGGGAGTTCGTAGCCGCGGTGAAGGAAGTCTTCCCGGGAGGCCTGCTGCAGTGGGAGGACTTTGGGAACATCACCAGCTTCCGAAATCTCGACAGCTACCGGGATGAGGTGACTTCGTTCAACGACGACATTCAAGGAACCGCGGCGATGGTGGTCGGCGGACTCCTCGCGGCCATGCGGGGGCTGGGGTCTCAGCTCACCCAACAGCGAGTCGTCATGGCAGGCGCCGGCTCAGGAGGAGTCGGGATCGCCCGCACGCTGGTGGCGGCGATGGTCTCCGAGGGCATCGCAGAAGCAGAAGCCCGCTCCCGGCTATGGCTGACGGACAGCAAGGGCCTGCTAACCACCGCCCGTCAGGACCTGGCCGTGCATAAACTCGAATTCGCAGTGGATGCCGAGCGCCTGCAAGGCTGGGGTACCACCGCCCCCACGCTGGCAGATGTGGTCCGCAACGTGCGGCCAGACATCCTGATCGGTGTCTCCGGCCAGCAGGGCCTCTTCACCAAGGAGCTCATCCGCGAGCAGGCGGACAACGTGGAGCGCCCGATCATCCTGGCACTGTCCAACCCGACCACGCACACAGAGGTGGTCCCGGCCGACGCTCTGGATTGGTCTGACGGCCAGGCCATCGTCGCTACGGGAAGCCCATTCTCGCCGGTGGAGCGTCACGGTCGAACTCATCGCATCGGGCAAGGGAACAATATGTTTGTGTTCCCCGGCGTCGGTCTCGGCACAATCGCCGTCGGAGCCAGTCGGGTGAGCGACGACATGTTCCTGGCGGCCGCCAGGGCCCTGGCCGACTGCGTTGCCGATGAGCTCGTTGAAACCGGCTGCCTGTTCCCCGACATCGCCGACGTGGGGGCCGTCTCGCAGAAGGTGGCGATGGCAGTGGCGCAGCAGGCGATCGACGAAGGCCTGGCCGAACCGATAGAGGACCTGAGCAGCGCCCTGGAAGCCAAAACCTGGACGCCGGAATACCTGCCCTACGAACCGGCCTGAACCCGGCCCGCCCCGGCTGAGGGGTTATCCCTCCGACCGGGCGTAGCCCTCCAACTCTCCGATCAGCCGGGCCTTGCGATCGTCGTCCAGGAAGGAGGCTTCGAACGAGTTGCGGGCCAACTGCACGACATCCGCTCGATCCAGGCCGAGGGCCGGCTGAACCGCCAGGTAGTTGTCGGTTAGGTAGCCGCCGAAATAAGCCGGGTCATCCGAGTTAACAGTGACCTTCACACCACCGTCCAGCAACCGCTTGAGGCTGTGATCTCCGATGGAGTTGAACACCCGCAGCTTGACGCTGGACAGCGGGCACATCGTCAGCGGAACTTGCTCATCGACGAGCCGCTCCACGAGCTGTGGGTCCTGTTCGCAGTTGACTCCGTGGTCGATTCGCTCGACTAGCAGAAGGTCGAGGGAGTCGGTTATGAATTGCGCCGGGCCTTCCTCGCCGGCGTGGGCAACGGCCCGGAATCCCTGTTGGCGGGCGGCAGCGAAAACGCTTGCGAAATCCTCGGGAGGATGGCCCACCTCGGAGCTATCGAGGCCCACGGCGATGATTGAATCCTTGAAGTCGCTCGCCTGCTCGAGCGTTTGGAAGGCGTCGGACTCGGGAAGATGGCGCAGGAAGCACATGATCAGAAATGAACTGATGCCCAAAGTGGCCCTGGCGTCCACACTCGCCCGGCTCAATCCCCCGATCACCACGCCAAAGGGAATCCCTCGTCCCGTGTGAGTCTGCGGATCGAAGAAGACCTCGGCGTGGGTGACGCTCTCCCGATGGACTCGCTCGAGGTAAGCCCACATCAGGTCGTAGAAATCCTGCTCGGTTTGCAACACCTCGGCTGCCTGATAGTAGATGTCGAGGAAGGATTGGAGGTCTGTGAACTCGTATGCGGCCCGGACCTCGTCCACCGACCCGAACGGAAGCGAAATTCCGTTCCGCTCGGCCATCCCGAACATCATCTCCGGCTCCAATGAGCCTTCAATATGAATGTGCAGTTCTGCTTTCGGCAGTCCCCTGATGAACGCTTCCATCAATCCCTCTCTGTTTCAAGCGTACCTGCCACCGGCCGATGATCCTGGCGCTGGTCAGTCCACCTCGAAACGCGTGCCAATAGCCGTGGGAGGGTCACTTCGCAAGATCGATCTCAAGAACGGGTAGCGGTCGAGCCACTTGAGCAGCGCCTTCCAGTTGACGATGACCAGCGCCAGGATCATGGCGGGGAACGGCATGGTGGGCAGCACCTGGCTGAGGCTGGGAAACTCGGGCTGCAAGTTGAGCGCGAACGCCTGCAGAGCCCCGAACAGGAGCACGCCGATGGCGGCCCGCACGGGGTGCCAACCGCCAAAGATCACGATCGCAAGGACGATCCAGCCCAGGTTGCGCGTGCGTCCGTCCGACCAACCGGCCCTTACGTCGAGCGTGAAGGCAGCGCCCCCGATACCGATCAATGCTCCTCCGACTGCGGTGTAGAAGTACCGGAGCTTGTTCACCGGAATGCCACGAGCGTGAGCGGCCTCGGGCCTCTCGCCGATACCCTGGAGCGCCAGCCCTTGTCGCGTCCTATACATGAACAGATACGTAGCGGCCACGGTCAACAGGCTCAGGTACACAATGACGTTGTGGTTGAACAGCACCCTCCCGAAAAACGGGATCGAACTGAGGCCGGGGATGTCCCAAGCAGGCACAAACACGGGAGGACGCCCGACATACGAGCGGCCCAGGAAACGACTGAGCTCCGTGCAAAGCGCAAACAGCACGAACCCGACCGCCACCTGGTTGAGACTCAGCCGGATGTTTCCATAGGCGATGATGAGCGCCACAACGACGCCGACTGCGGCGGCGGCCGGGAAGCCGTACCACACGGTCCCGGTCTCGAAGGCTGCGACAAAGCCGGCCAGCGCGGCCAACATCATGCTTCCATCCACAGAGAGGTTGACTACTCCAGCTTTTTCGCTAATCGTCTCGCCCATCGTCGCATACAGAAGCCCTGATGCCCCGGCCACGATCGACGCAATGGTGGCCGTGTCGAACATGTCGACGAACGC
>JAUXLW010000217.1 GCA_030623545.1 Acidimicrobiia bacterium
CCCAGGAGGACATAAAAGACTCTCATTCCCTGGGGGAAGGGGCGCCGGCGGAGCCGGTGACGGAAGAGGGGAGGGTGAGTGCCCAGCAACGAAAGCTCCCCCTCGCTTCGCTCGGGCGGTCCTCCCCCAGGAGGACATAGATGAGGAGCCCTACACGGGAGACTCAGACTTAAAAGGTCGCGAAGTACTCCGTGAGCTGGGCCGCGACGTCGTCTATGGCGTCGAATACGAACAGCTGATCGTGCTGTTCGTAAACCACCTTGTGTTTGGAGATCACGTTTTCCACTGAGAACGGGATGAGAGGGAAGTCCGGCTCCATGACCTTGTCCATCTCGTCACCGCCCGACATCAACCCGGTCCCGAAGATTTTCTTCTCGCCGTTCTCGATCTTGATGCCGAACTCGGTTGAAAACCACGCCAGCCGCCTGACCGCCTCGCGCTGATTGTCATTGGAGGCCGCCAGATATGCCGGAGCAAACAACTCGAACATCTCGGTGTAACGAGGCAGGGTGAAGTAGGGCAGATGGCCAAAGATGTCGTGGAACATGTCCGGCTCCGGCGTCCAATCCAGCTCCTCCCAACTGCGCATGTAGTCGGTGACGATGAAGTTCTTCTGGATCATCTGGTCGTACCACTCGTCGGCGTCGCTGTAGCGGGTGTGAGTGCGCACAACCTTCCAGCCGGTCCGCGGATCGATCTTGCTCGTGAGGTATTCCAGCGACGGGATGCCCTCCGAAGGCATATCCAGCAGAGAGAAGCCCTCCAGATACTCACTGGCTGCCCACTTTTCTACCCGGGGTAGCTGACGCCGATAGAGCTCTGCCCAGGTCTTTTGCTGCTCGGGAGTGAAACCTTCATCGATCCGCATTGCCGGTCCTCCTAAGAACCAAAAGGGCGCCCGACCGGACGCCTCTGGTGACAAACTGCTGCTGAGTAAATAAAGAACGGCCCCCGGAGACTTTGCTCACAGGTTCCCTCTCCTGTCCTGCTCGCGTTCAATGGCCTCGAATAGAGCCTTGAAGTTGCCTTCACCGAAACCAGTGGCGCCGCGCCGTTCAATGAATTCGAAGAACACCGTCGGGCGGTCCTGGAGCATGCGGGTGAAGATTTGCAACAGATGTCCACCTTCGTCCGAATCAGCCAGGATCTTGAGCTTGCCGAGGCGAGCAATGTCGGCATCGAGATCGGGAATCCGTTGGGGAAGCTCGTCGTAATAGTCATCCGGCACTCGCAGGAACTCGAGGCCCCGCCCGGTGGCATCCTCCACCGTGGTCTGCAGATCGTCGGTGGCCATCGCAATGTGCTGGACACCGGCCCCGCGGTAGAACATCATGTACTCCTCGATCTGGGAGCGCTTGCGCCCTTCAGCCGGCTCGTTGATCGGCAGTTTGATAATTCCTGAGCCATCCCACACCACCTTGGACATGAGCGCTGAATACTCAGTGGAGATCGCCTCGTCATCGAAGTGTCGCAGGAGGGTGAAACCGAAGATCCGCTCGTACCACTCCACCCATTCGTCCATGCCGTGCAACTCGACGTTGGCAACCACGTGATCGATGTGCCGTAACCCCAGAGGGCGGGCGAACTCGTCGTTCATGGGCTCGAAGTCGGGCAGCTCACCCTCTCCCTCCACCAACGAGTGGATGGTTTCACCGTAAGCCTTGAGACCGGCCATGACCTTGTGCCCCCGATCGGACTCCACCACATGGGGCTTATAAGCCGGCTCGGCTCCCCGATTGACGGCCAGCTCGAACGCTGCTTCGGCATCGGGGACCGCCAGCGCCACATCGTGAACGCCGGGGCCGTGGACAGCGACGTGCTGAGTGATGGCGTGGTCGGGCGCCAGCGCGCCGCTGACAACAAAGCGGATGTCTTCCTGCGCCAGAAGGTAGGAGCTCGCGTCCATGGTGCCGGTTTCCGGACCGCGATACCCGATTATCCGAAAACCGAACATGGTCCTGAGATATTGGGCGCTCTGGTAGGCGTTCCCCACCCACCATTCGAGATGACTGAACCCCTTGATGGGGAACTCGTCGCGCGAAGCCATCTGTTCGGCGCGCTGCTTGGTGTCCTGGTCGACCATCTCTACTCCTGTACGTCGGGTGGGAGGTAGGGACGCCGCCCGAGTCCCTTACAACAAGAGAATACTCGCCATGGCAGCCAAGGAGCCTTCAAGACGGCGTGCAGACGCTCCCGGCGGGCTCGTTGGTCGGCCTTCGCCTGAAACGCAGCCCCCAACAACATCGACGGGAGCCGCAGGCCTCTAACCTCCACTGAATGGAGCTGAGTACCAGCGCCTCGGCGGCATTCCTCAAAGGACTCATTGACTACGCCGGGCTCTTCCCTCCCGAGTCGAGAGACATGGCCGGCGCCATCGAAGGATTCAACGAGGCCCGGGCTCTAAGACCACAGATGGTCAATCGGTTCATCATTCCCGACAAGAGACTTGAAGAGCTGGCCGGGCTCCTCGACGGGGTCGCCGAACCCTGGCCGCTGGCGGTGACCATCACCGCCCCTCAGGGGGATTGGAGTCGAGGCCTGGCGGACGATGTTGTCTCCCTCCGGGTGGTACGGGATGCCATGTTGCCCGTTGCCACTTTCGACGTGGCCGAAGCCCGCATCCCCGAGGACGTCGTTCGAGACCCGGCGATCGCCGCAATTCTCAGCAGCGCCCGGGCCTCTCTCGCGACGCTGTTCGACCTGGTGTTGTTCGAGGTGCCCGTCACCGGGGACTGGCAAGAGGGGATGCCGCAAACGCTGCAGGCGATCGCCGAGGCCAACGCCGGCGCCAAGATTCGATGCGGCGGGGCGACGCCGGAACATTTCCCGTCTCCCGAACAGATCGCGGTATTCATCGCCCGTTGCCTGGATCTGAGCATTCCATTCAAGGCAACGGCCGGGCTCCACCATCCCATCCGGCACTGGGACCCGGATCCCGGCGTCATGCGTCACGGCTTTCTCAATGTCGTCGGAGCGGCGGTGCTCGCCGGCTATGGAGCGTTCGATACCGAGGTGCTCACCGAAATGATCGCCGAGGAAGACATCACCGCCTTCCACCTGACCAAAGCCCGGTTTCGATGGCGCGGCTACATCGCCGGCCCTGCGGAAGTGACCCGGGCCCGGGACACGTTCATTCTCGGATATGGATCCTGCAGCTTCACAGAACCATTAGCTGATTTAGCCAAAATGGGCGTGATCTAGTGCTGTGTTTCGTAAATACGGTGTCCGTAATGCCGAGCACTCGGCGTCATCTGGCAAGGATCGACGACGATGGCGCACCTGAC
>JAUXLW010000051.1 GCA_030623545.1 Acidimicrobiia bacterium
GACACGGCGTGGACGGGGGAGCTTCTCGTGTCTGAGCTGGATCAGATTCACATTCGGGACCTCACCGTCCACGCCATCATCGGGATCAATCCGTCCGAGCGGACCCAACCGCAGGACGTTGTCGTCAACGCCACCCTCTTTGTCGACACCCGTCAGGCCGGAGTGAGCGACGAGATGCACGATTCCGTCAACTATTCGACCATCACCAAAGCCATGCATGCCCATATCGAGTCGTCGGCCCCTGGATTGGTCGAACGCCTCGTCGCCGATCTGGCCCGCATTTGCTTCGAAACCGACCACCGGGTCCAAGAAGTTGAGATCACAGCGGAAAAACCGGGGGCGGTGACTTTCACCCGCTCCGTCGGGGTCACGATTCACCGCACGCGGGCCGAGGTGATGGAGCCATGACCCGGGCCGTCGTCTCGGTCGGAAGCAATATCGACAAGGAGTCGAACCTTCCGGCTGCGATTGCTGCCCTCCAGCAGCATGACGAAATCACATTGATTGAAATGAGCGACATCTTCGAATCACCGGCCATCGGGGGCGACTATCCACCGTTTCACAACGCTGCGGTCCTGCTCGAGACCGAGCTGGCGCCAGGAGAGCTGATCGCTTCCCTCAAATCCATCGAAAGCGCCCTCGGCCGGGTTCGAGAGGAAGACCCCAATGCTCCAAGAACTATCGACCTCGACATCATCTTGTACGACGACTTACACAGCGCAGAACTGAAGATCCCCGATCCTCACCTCGACGCGTATGCGTTCGTGGCGATCCCGGCCGCTCAGGTAGCAGGGGATTGGGAGATACCGGGCCGGAATAGAACAGTCGCTCAGGTCGCTGAATCAATGGCGGCTGGCGAACTACGAAAGGTAGACATGTCAGACAAAAAGGAGATCTCTCGAGACGAAGCCTTTGAGGAGTACGGAGCGACGGACGAGTCGTTCAACCCTCGATATGAGGCTCTCGTCCGAGAGCAGCTCGAAATACTCGGGGAGGACCCGGAGCGGGACGGCATTAAGCGAACGCCCTTTCGCGTCGCCAAGTCGATGTCGTTTCTTACGAGGGGCTACACCCAGAGCCTCAAAGAAGTCATCAACAACGCCATTTTCGAGTCGCCGGACTCTGAAATGGTGATGCTGAAGGACGTTGAGTTCTATTCGATGTGCGAGCATCACATGCTCCCGTTCTTCGGGCGAGCTCACATCGCTTACATACCCGACGGCCGGGTGATTGGAGTCAGCAAGCTGGCCCGAATCGTTGACGTTTTCGCCAGACGGATGCAGATCCAGGAGCGGCTCTCGAACCAGGTGGCCGATGCTCTCATGGAGTGTCTCGATCCGCTCGGGGTGGGAGTGGTGATGGAAGCCGCCCATCTCTGCATGCTGATGCGGGGAGTGCAGAAGCAGAACAGCGAGATGGTCACCTCGGCGTTGCGCGGATCTTTCAAGTCAGATGCTCGCACCCGGAGTGAGTTCATGAATCTGGTAGGTCACGGACTGCGCTGAGTGAGCGGGCCGGTCGAGCTGCGGACTATTGAGTGGGGGGATGGAGCGCGAACGCTGCTGTTGGTTCACGGTCTGGGAAGCAACGCCGCCGGTTGGTGGCGAGTCGGCCCCGCATTGGCAGAAGCAGGTTTCCACGTCTTCGCCCCCGACCTGAGGGGGCACGGCGGCAGCCCACGGGCTGATCACTACCGGGTAGACCGCTATGGTGCCGATCTTCTGGCGCTCCGCGATCGGTGGGATGCCGTGGTGGCCCACTCCCTTGGCGGCGGCGCAGCGACGACTGTCCTCAAGCAGAAGCCAGATTGGGCCGACCGGGTTGTGCTGATCGATCCTTTCCTCCTGATTCTGGATGAAGCCGTGGCCGTCGATTGGCTGATGGTGGACTTCGCTGAGGAACCAACAGTAGAGCGGCTTGCGAAGCGAAATCCCACCTGGCATGCGGAAGACACCAGGATCAAGGTGGAGGCGTTGGCCGAATCGGGCCCGGAAGTGATTAAAGCGACCATTACCGACAATCCCGGCTTCAACCTCGTAGCGGATGTCGTCGACATCCAGGTGCCGACGCTGCTGATTGGAGGCGACCCGGAGTTGCTCCCGCTGGTGCCGCCCGTCCTGGGTGAGAGCCTGGCGGGGATGAATCCCAACATCGAGTTCCACACCATCCCCGGGGGCTCTCATTCGATGCATCGAGATGAGTTCGACGCCCTCATGAGTCACCTGCTCCGCTTTCTCAAGTGTCCTGCGTCGTAAGTTTGTGCTGATATCGCTGAGGACTCGGCGTTCATGGCAAGGACGCAGGACGAAGGCATAGTGGGGCTACGTCGAGGACGAGGACGCAGCCAGGGGCGTCGAGGGCCGGCGAGATTCTGTGCAGAACTTGTGACGCGGGACACTAAATCAAGCCCCTTGAAACCGGTGGGTGCCGCCTATACGTTCCGGGAGTGGACCTCGACACCCAAACCTCCGACGACGAGCATCTCGAAGCGATTCCGTGGAGTCAGCTCATGGTTGAGGCTAAGAGCGATCGCCCGTTGCTCATCTATGTGGCTGCCGCCGCCCTACTTGCGTTGGCCGTTGGGGTGGCAGTGGCGCGCGGCTTGGGCCGATCCACCGTTGCAGAGCCCGCCCCGGTGGTGTCGACACTCGTGGCGAAGGAGGAGCCGGCCACTCCTGATCCCATAAGTGAGGCCGACCTGCGGGCCCCGCTGGCGCCCACCGGGGTTGGGGCCGGAGCGGTAATCGCTCGCGCCGAGTGGTTCGTCGCCGACTACTTCACGCTCGACGGCGCAGGTGATCGCCTTGCCGCCCTCCAGGAAGCGCTCGGCTGGCGCCCACCTGCGATACCAGGCGGTCCCACTACCTATGTTGAATGGGCCCGGGCGTGGGATTCGGTTGAGCTGGGTGACGGCCGCTACCGGGTTTTGGTGGCCTACCGGGCCATCTCCAGCCTCGACGGTGTGTTCACTCGCGGCCCGGCGCGAGCAGTGGCGGTGACGATTCAGCTGGGAGTGGATGGCGGCACCCGGGTCGTCGATTTGCCCGAGCCCCTTCAGATCCCGCCGGGGCCTGTATCAACTGTCATCGCCGCTTCCGGTCCGGTGCCGGATGAAATCGCCGAGTTGGCCCGGGACCTGGCCAGGTCGTGGAGCGATGACGTCGCAGTGGTCGGAGGCAGTGAGCACGAAGAAGCCTGGAGGGTGGTGGTCGAGGTCGATGTCGCGTCGGGTCGCTGGCCGATGCAGGTGTGGGTGGAGAAGTAGAGAGGCTCACCGATGGGAGGCTCTGTGGTGGCCCAAGCCCCACCGCCTTCTGGTTGCCCTTCCGGCGGTCCGGGGTCTTGGTCCTTGAAGGTCTTGCGACCCTCTTGTGCAATCGAGAGTGTCCATGGGTCCCGGTTACCGATCGTCGCCGAGGCAACTCCTGGTTCGTTTCCCTTGATCTTCACGACCGCAGAGCGAGGTATCGGTCCACCTCTCGAATCCTTGAGACGTTTCTCTGAGCCACGGCCCGCCGGCACTACTCTCAGGGGTTCATGTGGAGCGAACTCATCCTCGGCCTCGATCTTGCCCCGGGAGGCGAGATTTTGATGGCCGGTAAGGGCGTAGCGGAGATCGAGCTTCCCCAGGGTGCCGGTCAGCGCTGGAGCAATGGCGACCTGGCTGTCATCACTCGCGGCGATCCCCCGGCCGAGACCGCGACCATCCTCGCGTCTGGATTAGAGGCAAACAGCATGGATCTGGTGATTCTCCGTGACGCCGGCGGATCCCATCGCAGGCTGCCGAAAGTTCTGCGGGAGGCTTATCGGGTGTTGAAGCCGGGGGGCGGGTTGCTCATGACCGAGCTAAATGCTGAGGCGCTTCTCGACTCGACCCCGCAGCACTACCTGCAACGGCTGCTCTCCCAAGCTCATCCCCAGGTCGGCGAGTACCTGCTGGATACTCACCCCGCAGCGCTGGATTTCGCCATCGAGGTTGTACGGGCCGGTTTCAAAGACGCCGACTCATACAGCCTCGATTTCCCGCTCGGCCACTTCGACGACTATCAGGCCCATACCGACTTTGTCGCCGTGGACGGCTGGCGGGGGCTTGATCGCTTGTCGGCGGACGATCGCGACCTGTTTCTCCTTGATCTGCCTGACCTCGTTAGCCGGGTCGTGCCCGGCGACAGCTTCTTCGACCTGGAGCCCATCACCGTGGCCCGGGGCTTCAAGCCCGTTTGACGGAAGGGGGGCGCGGCTCCCACCAATTAAGCCTCCCCCTCCTCGCCCTCGCTTCGCTCAGGCGGTCCTCCCCCAGGAGGACATAGGAACTCTCCTTCCCTGGGGGGGAAGGTGGCACCGGCGGAGCCGGTGACGGAACGGGGGCGCGGCTCCCACCAATTAAGCCTCCCCTTCCCGCCTTCGGCGGTTCTCCCCCGGGAGGACATAGCTTCTAGCTGAAGCGCTCCTCGAGGATTTGTTTGGCCTCCTCAGCGATAACGGCCCAATCGCCATCGGGGCCGCGGGTGAGCGTCACGAAGTCTGATGTCATGAAGACGCTCGTCACTCCCGGCAGGTTTGCCAACGCCTGAGCCGTAGGATCATCCGATTCCTGGCCGGCAACCACGGTGGTTGGCCCTCCAACGTCCTGGCCGACGGTGAATTTGAGGGCGTTGGGGTTCGGCGTTTGCTCAATGCTCACTGGCATGGCCCCATGGTAACCGGCGGGTGGTAGTTGTCGGATAAGAGTTAGCCTGCGGTCATGCTCGACACAATGCGACGGCCCTTGCAGGATCTGAGGATCTCGGTTACCGACCGGTGCAACTTCCGATGTGGCTACTGCATGCCTAAAGAGATCTTCAACCGTGAGTATCAGTTCCTGGCTCGCGATCAGCTTTTGAGTTTTGAAGAGATCACCCGGGTGGCGCGAATCCTGGTTGAGAAGGGTGTGTCCAAGATCCGTCTCACAGGGGGCGAGCCCCTGCTGCGTGCCCAGCTGGAACGGTTGGTCGAGATGCTCGCCTTTGATGATGTGGACCTCACTCTCACCACCAACGGCTCGTTTCTGTCCCGTAAAGCGCAGGTACTGGCGGATGCCGGGCTGACGCGGGTGACGGTGAGCCTCGACTCCCTCGATGATGACGTTTTCCAAGCGATGAATGACGTCGAGTTCCCGGTGGCGGGTGTCCTGGAGGGTCTCGAGGCCGCCAGTGCTGCGGGTCTGGGTCCTATCAAGATAAACGCCGTCGTGAAACGCGGTGTGAACGACCACACGATTCTGGAAATGGCCCGGCATTTCAAGAACACCAGCTACATCTTGCGGTTCATCGAGTTCATGGACGTGGGACACACGAATGGCTGGCGCCTCGATGACGTAGTGCCTGCCGCAGAGATTCTGGCGACGATTTCCGCGAAGCTGCCGTGCGAGCCTGTGGAGCCCAACTACACCGGTGAAGTGGCCCGTCGCTATCGCTTTCTGGACGGAACCGGGGAGTTCGGGATCATCTCGTCTGTCAGTCAGCCCTTTTGTGGCAACTGCACCCGTTTGCGGCTGTCGGCAGAGGGAGTTCTCTACACCTGTCTTTTTGCGACGGATGGGAGCGATATCCGAGCCATTCTGCGGGAAGGGGCGTCGGATGAGGATCTGGCGAGTTTCGTCGACACCATTTGGAAGGCCCGCACCGACCGGTATTCCGAACTGCGCTCATCTCAAACCAGCGGGCTCGACAAAGTCGAGATGAGTTACATCGGCGGCTGACCCGGCTACATGGGTCTGAGCACATGCCGGCGAACCCACGACGCGGTGGGTATGGCGATGATCCCCGCCCACAGCGGGCTCAGAGCGGGAGCGATGGGCCCACCGGGGTATATGAGCCCGGCTACCAGCACCGCTGCCACCAGGAGGCGAGCTGCCAGCACGCGGTTCTCGGCCAGCTGCTCCTTGCGAAAGTCACCCCGGGCTGTTGGTGGCCGCACCATGAGGAGCGCGGCCACCACCGCCATCAGAACGATGGTCCCGCCGATCCATTCTCCAACGGTCGGGCCTTCCCTGGCAAGATCGCCTGCCCACCCGGCGGCCGCTGCAACGGCGGCGACGGTCATCAATGTCGCTGTGTAGAGGCTCCTGCTTGGTCCAGATGGATACAGGATGCGGTCGGCGAAGACGGCGAGGATCAACGCACCGGCGGCAGGCCAGTTCTCGGGCTGTGATCCAAGGTATGCGGAACCACCCACAAGGAGCGCTCCATCGAACCAACTTGGTGAGAGCCCGGTGGTGCGGACCACGATCCGGGCGGCAGCCAGGACGGCTATTGAACCGCTGATAGAAGGTGGGCCGAGAATGAAGAACGGCAGTATTACCAGGGGCGCCATTGCCGCGGAAGCCGGTTCATCGGGGTCGAGCTCCCGGCCCAATGCCCAGGCGAGAAACACTCCGACCAGAACTCGAAGGGCCCAAAACCAGGCATCGTCGCCGGTTGTGCTGAGCCGCCAAAACAGTGTGGCGATCGCTGCCAACCCGGCAACGACGAGCGCGTAACGGTTCGATTTGTCGCGCAGATCGATCGTCCGTGCGATGCCGGTGGTGATTCGGGGTCTTTTTGATGAAGCCATTCGGGTGAGCTAAAAGCTAGCGGGCACAGTGCACGGAGGGAGCTCTGCTCTCGAGGGGCGTAACCTGCCACCGTGGTCATGTTGCGATTTGCCATTTACGTTTTGGGTCTGGCGCTGGTTGCCTGGACGTTGCTGTCGGTGACCAGGACCGTGGTGCTTCCCCGTAGCGCCCAGAGCTTGCTGGGGCGAATGGTTTTCCGTTCGGTAAGTGCGGTTTTCAGGATTATTGCCGGTGAGCGCAGCTCCTTCGCCTGGCGCGACCGGGTGATGGCGTTGCTAGCCCCGATTGGCTTGCTGACGTTGATTGTGGTTTGGGTGATCCTGGTTCTGATTGGCTATATGGGGATGTTCTGGGCGGTGCAAGACCAGGGCTGGGCGGAGGCATTCTTCATCAGCGGCTCTTCGCTTCTCACTCTGGGATTCGCCGGAGCCGAGACTTTCTGGGAGCGGCTTCTGGCTTTCACCGAGGCGACTATCGGCCTCGGCCTGGTGGCCTTGCTCATTTCCTTCTTCCCTGCCCTCTATTCCAACTTTCAACGCCGCGAGCGCAAGGTCGGCGAGCTCGAGGTACGGGCCGGCACTCCTCCGTCGGCGGTCGTCTTTGTAAGCCGTCATCACGCCATCGGCTGGCTCGGCGACATGAGGAAGGTATGGCTCGACTGGGAGGGCTGGTTTCTCGACATACAGGAAAGTCACACGTCCTACCCGGCGCTGAACTTTTTTCGGTCGCCGATGCCCGAGCATCATTGGGTCACGGCCGCAGGCACAGTCCTGGACGCGGCGGGGCTGGTAGTGGCAGCTTGCGATCTTCCGGATCAGCCGGAAGCGCAAGTCTGCATCCGCGCCGGCTTTATCGCCCTGAGACGAATCGCCGACTTTTTCGGGATCGAATACGACCCTGATCCGGCACCCGGCGACCCCATCAGTATCAGCCGAACCGAGTTCGACGAGGCATACGCTGCGCTGGCTGAAGCGGGGGTGCCGCTCAAGCCCGACATCGATCAGGCCTGGACAGATTGGGCCGGCTGGAGGGTGAACTATGACACCGTGCTGCTCGACCTGGCAGAGCTGACAATGGCGCCATACGCTCCGTGGACTGCCGACCGTTCTAGTCCCCGGCACGTACAGCCCCGGTTGCGTCGTTGGGGCAAGCGGGTTGCCGTAAAACTCACCCCCTAAAGAGAGAAGGCTCGCCGATGCCGTTCTTCATGATCGTCGGGACCGGGCAGCCCCTCGCATGGTGCCGTTACCCGGTCACATCGCTACATGACCGCTCGCAACGCCTGAATGAGTCGCAACGCGTTCTCTTTGCGAGCCCCGAAGCCCATCAGCCCGATTCGCCAGATCTTGCTGGCATATTCCCCGAGTC
>JAUXLW010000160.1 GCA_030623545.1 Acidimicrobiia bacterium
ACGTTCCACACTCCGCAACCGGGCAAACAAATCCGGAGAACTAGTAACCCCCAACTCGGTATCAACCTGCAAATCCAACATAAGACACAACATAAGACTTACCTGTGACACAACTATCCCATCGGCCCTCCCCAGTCGAGTGGCCCACAACTCAAGGCCCTTGCATCGAACGTATGTTCGCTCTAAGGTGAGAAGCCCCCAGAAAACGAGGCGCCGTGACCCTCACCCAAAGCAGCTTCGCCGACCTGGGAACCCACTTGTCAGACGTCACTTTTTGCGTCCTCGACCTCGAAACCACCGGCGGCTCCCCCGCCGACTGCGAAATCACTGAGATCGGCGCTCTCCTGTTCCAGGGCGGCGAGCCCGCGGGGACGTTCCAGACGCTCGTCAACCCGGGGGCGCCGATTCCCGCATTCATCACGATCCTGACCGGGATCACCCAGGCGATGGTCATCGAGGCACCGCCTATCGACGAAGCCCTTCCCGCATTCCTCGAATTTCTCGGCAGCGCGGTGATCGTCGGGCACAACGTCCGCTTCGATATCTCGTTCCTCAACGCCGCAGCCGAGCGACTCGACTATCCCCGGCTAACCAATCCCTGGGCCGACACATTGAAACTGGCGCAGCGCCTCTGCCGGAACGAGATCCGCAACCTCAAGTTGCACACCCTCGCCGCCCATTTCCGGTCACCCACGAAACCGACTCATCGCGCCTTTGACGATGCCGCTGCCACCGCTCACGTGTTCTGGGCCCTGCTGGAACGAGCGGGAACCATTGGCGTAACCCATCTCGACGACCTTCTGGCTCTTCGTTCGGCACGAGGAGCACCCAACTACCAGAAGATCAAACTGACAGACAAATTGCCTCGCAGCCCCGGGGTCTATTTGTTCAAGGACCGGCTCGACAATGTCATCTATGTCGGCAAGGCCAAGAACCTGCGCTCGCGGGTGCGGTCCTATTTCTATGGAGACGAGCGTCGCACCATCCACACCCTGCTGCGAGAGCTGGACGGCCTCGATTTCCGAGTTTGTGAAACAGAGCTCGAAGCCGAAATCACCGAGCTTCGCCTCATCGCCGCCCACAAACCCCGGCACAATCGCAGATCAAAGCCGCCCCGCACCCAACAATGGGTGAAGCTGACCCCGGAGCGATTCCCCCGGCTGTCCATAGCCAGGGTGCAAAAGAACGACGGGGGGCTCTACCTGGGGCCGTTTCGAAGCAAGCGAGCCGCCGACCTGGTGTTGACCGGGATCTGGGATGCCTCACCGATTCGACGCTGCCGGGGCGGTGCCGGCAAGCGCCGGGCTCGCTGCGCTTTCGCCCAGATGGGCGTCGCGCTCTGTCCGTGCGACGGTGAGCTGACCGAAGGCGAGTACTCCGAGGTGGTGGCCAGGGTCCGAAGTGGAATCGAGCACGACCCGACGCTGCTACTCGAGCCCCTGGCCGGACGAATGGCGGCCCATGCCAGGGAGCAGCGCTTCGAGGAGGCTGGATGGCTCCGGGACCGCTACCAGGCCCTGGCCCGGGCGATCGAACGGCGGCGAGCATGGACCGCATTGCAGCAAGCCGGCACTCTGTGGGCGGAGAACCCGGACGGCGAGGGGGCCCTCATCGAGCAGGGCCGCCTCGTAGCCGCCTGGCAGGCCGGCGGCCAGGCCCCACTGCTGGAACCGAGCCCTGTCGTCGACGACAGGGCCCCCGCCCAGACCCCATGGTCGGTTGCTGAGGCCGATGAGGCCCAGCTCGTCTGGCGCTGGCTGCTCCGTCCTGGAGTACGGGTCATCGACAGCACGGGCCCGCTGGCGCTGCCCCGTCACCCGGTACCGGAGCTAGGCCGCCTCGACGCCGCCTGAGAGACCCGGAGCAGCCCTCCTCGCGACCCTCTTAGACTCGCCGCCATGAGGTTCACCGTCCGGCCCGGCTCGGATCCTTTCGCTAGAGCCGACGGCACCCTTCTCAGCGCCATGGGGATGCCGGGGGGCGGTGTGGTGAGGATCGGCAACACCCATGTCCTGGTCAGGCCGGGCGAGGTGACGGACTCCAGCGCCATGCTGCTCGGAGAACGGACGATCGCCAATGCCGGGGTTGCGTATGGCCAGTCGGTTGATGTGATTCGGAGCATCCTCCCACAGGCGCAGAGAGTGATCCTGTCCGGGGATCTGCCGCTCGAGCCCCGCCAGCTCGCCAGGGCCCTCCAGGGCATACCGGTCACAACCGGCGATCAGGTTGCAATCGATCCGTCATACGGCGACACCGCCGAGACCGAGCCCGTCGTGGTGAAAGTGGAACAAGTCATCCCCGGCCCGGCGGGAACAGTTGGCAGTGGCTCGGTCGTAGGCACGGAGGGCGATACCCCTCCGCAAACTCCAATCGCCCAGCCGGAGGGACATCCCACCGGAGAGCCCCCGACAACGGCTCAAGCGTTGCTAGCCGGGCTCGAACATGAGCTCGAGATCCTCTCGGGCTGGCTGTCTCTCCTCACCGCTCCTGGAGATCTGGCCGGCACCTGGGGACTGCCTTCAGTGGCCGGTGTCATACTGGCCGGTCCGGGCGGCGTTGGTAGATCGGAACTGGTGAATGCGGCAGCCGGCGCATCCGGCGCCAGGGTCGAAGAAGTTTCGCTCGAGCTGGTCTTCAAGCCAGAAAAGCTCCTGGACCTCGTGGAGAAGGCTGTCAAAGGTTCCACCGGACCAACTGTGATTTTCCTGGATCGGCTCGACGCTGTGGCCGGCGACGAGGGGATGTTCAAATCGCAGACCGGAGCCATCTTGCGCTGGTTCCTCGACGCCGTGGCTGAGAAGCCCCGCACGGCTTGTGTCCTCGGCGTCTCCTCTGTGGAGGCAATCGACGACGCCATCGCCACTTCCTCCCTGCTCCCCCGGACTCTTGTCATCCCCCCTCCCGACTTGAAGCGTCGTCGCCTGCTATTCGAAGCGGCGCTGAGCAAGGTACCGACCGATGGCAGAATCGACTACGGCCTTTTAGCAGCCAAATCGGCCGGTTTCTCGGGCGCCGACATACTTGCCGCCATCGTCCACGCTTCCGCCATGCTCGTACAGAGCAAGGGGGATGCCACTACCGAAACGGTCCTCTCAGCCATCGGAGAAACCACCCCGTCGCTTGGCTCCGTGTCCCTCGGAGAATTGCCTTCCTATGGGTTTGAGCGGGTGGCGAACCTGGAAGACGTGAAGCAACGCCTCACCGAGGCAGTCATCTGGCCGATCCAAAACCCGGAACGCTTCGAGTCGATGGGTATCGAACCACCGCGGGGACTATTGCTGCATGGGCCACCCGGCACAGGCAAGACCTACGTGACGCGGGCACTGGCCCACGAAGCCGGGGCAGCATTCTTCTCGGTGAAAGGAGCCGAGCTGCTCGACAAGTTTGTCGGCGAGTCGGAGCGAGGCGTTCGAGAGCTCTTCGCCCGCGCCAGGTCGGTCGCGCCGTCGATCATCTTCTTCGACGAGTTCGACGCCCTGGCGCCGGTGCGTGGCAATAGCAACAACTCGGTCACAGATTCGGTTGTGGCCTCGCTCTTGACCGAGATTGATGGAGTAGCCGACAGAGGTGACGTGGTGGTGGTTGCGGCCACCAACCGTAAAGATCTCATCGATCCCGCTCTGCTGCGAGGCGGACGCCTGGAGACCCACATCCTGTTAGATCTGCCGCCCAAGGAGGGGCGGCTGGCGTTGCTCGAGATCACTGATGTCCCGTTCGCCGACGACGTGGATCTCGATCAGCTGGCCGAGGTCACCGAGGGACTCTCGTTTGCCGACCTTACAAGTCTGCTGCGCGAGGCGGCTCTCAACGTGTTGCGGACCGACGCTGAGGCGCTCGAGGTGACATGGGCCGACCTGGAGGTTGCCCTAACGCGCTTCGACAAGGAAGTGGCTTGACTTAACTCTCGGTGATGATCACCGAGTTGATGACGCAATCTTCAGTCGGGCGGTCGCCGGCGTCTGTTTCACCGGCCGCGATGGAGTCCACTGCATTGATTCCTGAGGTCACTTTCCCGATAATCGTGTATGAGTGAGGTAGCCCGGCGTCGCCATGGCAAATGAAGAATTGTGACCCGTTGGTGTTGGGGCCCGAATTGGCCATGGCCACGGTGCCCCGGCTGTAGTCGCCGGGACCCTCCAATTCGTCCCGGAACTGATAGCCGGGGCCACCCCGGCCCGTGCCGGTCGGGTCGCCTCCCTGAATCATGAACCCGGAGATGACGCGGTGAAAGTGGAATGCACCGTGGAGTGTAAGCCCCCGTATTTCGGTCTCTCTGGCTTGGGACGGCTCGTCACGGATTGAACCCCCGGCTGCCGTGGCCACAGACGATTTCTCGCACAAGAAGGCGAGAGAACTAACGACTCATCTGAGTCGAGAAAAAAGGGGGTGAAAATAGATGCGATGTGTAATA
>JAUXLW010000149.1 GCA_030623545.1 Acidimicrobiia bacterium
AGTTCTGGTCGGACGGAGTGGCTGCCGTTGGGTATGCGTTGCCGCTACCGGCATCGGCCGGCGCCACTTTGCGCTCATTCGCCGGAGGGTGGAATCCGGCCGACCTCGGGAGCCCGGCCCCGCTGCGACCGCTGCTCGGCCTCATGGCCCTTGTCCAGAGTGCCCTCCTCGGCAAAGCGAGTTTGGCAATGACGGTGGTGATGGTGGTGGCGCTCGTGGCCGGAGTCGTTGGCACGGCCCGGTTGCTCGGCCCATTCGGAGTTCGTCCCCTGGCTCGCTATGCCGCCGGGGTGCTGCTGGTTGCAGGCCCGGGAGCTCGGGTGTTGGCCGGAGATGGAATGTGGCACGGACTGGTTGCCATGTCCGTCCTCCCGTGGATTCTCGCCACTTGCCTGCATCGCAGGGGCACAGTGGCCGCGGTGGCCACAGCCGGCCCCCTAACCGCGTTAGCTGCCGCATTTCTACCCCTGATGCTGCTCGTTCCCACAGTGCTTCTCGGCCTCTGGGCCCTCATCGCAGGGGGCAAGAGTGGAGTGGGTGTCGGAAGATCTGCGCTGGCGGGCCTGGTGGCGGTCCCGGCATTGCTGCCGTGGGTCGGAGCTCTGGACGATATTCGGTTCTTCGTTGAATCCGGGCCGGACGCCTTCTGGTCTCCCTCGCCCTGGGCTTTGGTGCTGGTGGCTGTGGCCTTTGTTACCTCCACAATGGCCGGCTCCCCTTTGCTGTCGGGGTTGGCCGGCTGGGGCGCGATCTCGATTGTGGCCGGAGCCGTCCTGGCCCGAAGCGGCAGTTTCGGATGGGGGAGCGATCCGGGAGCAACCGGGCTGGCCGTAGTTGGACTGGGGGTAGCCATGCTGGCCGGAGCTGCCCTGGAGCTGGGGGCCGAAGCATTTGCCTCCCTGGGCTGGCGCCGATATTCATCGCTGATCGCCTCAGTGGCGGCCTCGGTGCTTCTGTTGGGGACAATAACGCTGGCAATTCCAGGCCGGGCCGGGTTCGCCGCCGCCGGATTCGATGAGGCAATCGGCTTCGCGGCTGAGGACCAGCCGGGTCGCATTCTCATCCTTGGCGACGAAGCGCAGATACCGGGTGGAGGACGGCCGATCACCGGCGCCGTCGGCTACCGGGTCTTCTCGACCCCGCAGCCTCGATTGTGGGAAGCCTGGCCCTCACCGGCTCGGGCTGGTGACAAGGCACTGGCCGACGTGCTGGCAGCAACATTGGATGGGAGCACATTTCGGCTTGGAACCGAGTTAGAGCCGTTTGGTGTCCGTTGGATCCTGGCTATAGAGGCCGGTCCGGTTTCGGAAGCGCTCGACGCACAACTCGACCTGTTTCCCCTCGGCCTGGCCGACGTCAAGGCCTACAAAGTGGAGGTTGACTCCCAACGAGCCGTCGACACGGTCGGTGGGGTCTGGGCCTGGGAAGGCCCCGACTACGTGGGCCCGGCAGGCCCTCGTTCGGTGCGTATTGCCGAAAACGGCGATACCCGCTGGGGTGACAGCTCGCAGGCCGCAGGTTGGGCCAACCTCGTTACCACCGACTCGGGGCGGATTCGTTTCGGCCCGATCGGGTCGCTGCAGGCTGCGGCCTGGGTTGCTCTTGGCTGGTCTGTCCTGTTGATCGTTGGGGCCGTGCTCGGGCGGTTGCGGAGCAGATCGTGAGACGTTTCATACTGGTGGCCGTGGTAACTGCGGGAGCCTTAGCCGTCTGGGCGTTTCCGGCTCCGGATGTTGAGTCGGGTGCCGGTAACGAGCTTCCCGACCCCCGGCCATTGTCATCCCGCTCCAACGTTTGGTACTGCTCGGGATCCGATGCCGAGACCGACCCGGTCCTGGGAGCGGCTCTGCCGACTGCCGGTCGGGCTGAATTCTCGCTTCCGGCGGATGGCGAATTCCTCGACGTATTCGAGGAACGGCTGACCGACCCCGGGGTTGCCGAGGTCGATGTCGGCGATGGGCTCAGGTTCCATCCTGGTCCGGCACTAATAGAGGTCTCGTCGAGCCCGTCCGGGGCGGCGGTGGTGCTCAGTGGCCCGAGCCAGCTGGCAGGCGACTCTTGTCAGACCGCCGCCAAAGAGTGGTTTCTCAACGCGGGTACTCAGGGGCCCGTGGAGACGTTGACTTTGCGTCTGTTTAACCCGCTCCTCGAGCCAGCCAGAGTCTCGCTACAGCTCATGTCGGAGTTCGGCTTTGAGCCCCTGTTGGACGATGCCCGGGTCCTGGTGGGGCCTCGCGACTGGGAAGACTTCGACTTCGGGCCCCTGCTCGGCGAGCGGGACAGGGTGGCTATCAAAGTGAGTGCCGTCGAAGGGGTTGTCATACCGTCATTTTCCAGCGTAGGACCGGAAGGCCTGGCGGTTTGGCCCGGGGAAGGCCTCTCTCCGCATTGGGAGTTTCCGGTTGCGCAGGCTGAGGCTACGTCCGGGATTATCTCTCTGTGGAATCCCGGCGTCGTCGACGCCACCGCCTCGGTGTCGATCATCGGGACCGCCGGTGTTGTGGGAAACATCACGGTCACAGTTGGGGCGCAGCGTGAGGAGCGGATCGATCTGTCGACGGTGAGCGACGCCGAGGTCGGGGCCGTTGTCACCAGTGACATCCCCCTCGCCGCAGCCGTCTTGGTAAAGGGCCCGGGCGGTCGGGCAGGTTCGACGGCGGCGCCCCGTCCGGTTGAGCGGTGGCTGGTGCCGGCTAACAATCTGGTAGGCGGCCTTGACTATCGAGTCATTGTGTTAAACAGCAGCGGGGATGATGTCGAACTTCTCTCCCGGCCGATCGGTAGCGAGACCGCTAATCGAGTTGTGTTGCCAGCGGGGACCATTCGCCGGCTGGCAATCGCCGGTAAGGGCGCCGAACTCACGGCTTCGGGCCCCGTGACCGTGGCGTGGATCGTGGTGGGATCCAGCGACCTGGGAATCGGGTTGGCGAATCCGGTGGTGGAGGTGGTTCCGTGAGTGACGCAGGCGTGCGGGTTGCTGTCGTTGTCACCCTGGCGGTGGTGGCGCTCCTGGTGGCCTGGTTGGCGCGGTTCTTGCACAGTAGGCGCCAAAACCGTCTTGACGTGTCGGGGCTGATTTCGGGACCGGGAGTGGTGGTTTTCACCAAAGACGACTGCCCCAACTGTGCCGCCGTTCTCGAGCTCTTGGATGGGGATCCGGTCACAGTGAGGCAGGTTCGAGCTGAGGCCGAGCCGGAAGTCTTCGAGAAGCTGGCGATCGAAGGGGTCCCTATCACCGTGGTTGTGGCGAGCGCAGGCCGGCGTGTGGCTCAGTTCGCGGGACTGCCCAGGGCTGCTTCTCTGCGCCGGGCCTTGCGTCGCGTCGGTTAAATACCTTCCGCGAGGGGGGCGGGGCTTTAAGTTCCTGAGATGTTTATCACATTGTGCAGGTCTTGCGGGACGCCGGCGGCTGCCGTCTTGAGCTTCTCCTATGACGACCGCCAGGTATGGCTGGACGATTTGTCGTCCCCCGATGACGAGGGCCCTGCCATCGCACTGTGCACCGCCCATTCGGATTCCAGGACCGTCCCCGTGGGGTGGGAGCTCACCGACCGACGCCGGGGCAGCGACCGGCACCTGTTCATTCCGGTCGGCGCGTCGAACGCCGACGTCGCCTGAGTGATGCCCCTTGATCCCGATCTCGTGGATGCGGTTCGGGATCTCGATGAGCCTGAGCTGCGCCGGCTGTTGATGCTCGCCCGGGCCCGGCTCGAAAGACACGGCGTCCCCATCCTCAGCGTGGAGCCCAGGGTGCGTTTTCGCCAACAGAGCGTTAGGTGCGGAAAAGACAACTGCACCCGGTGCCCGCACGGGCCTTACTGGTACGCCTACTGGAACGAAAACGGTCAAAGGCGCTCCAGTTATCTCGGCAAGCTCGACGATGACGAGCAGGACACCGTGTCCGGTGCAAGTCCCGGCCCCGGGTAAGCTTCCCGGCCATGAGCGAACAGGGCTGCCCTGAGTGCGGCGCGGCAGATTTCATCCGAATCGATCTGACATTGGCGGATGACACCGAGGTGACCTTCTGTTCGTGTCATCGTTGTGAGAACCGATGGTGGGACAAGGGAGGCAAGGCTCTCCCGCTCGACGCGGTACTTAAGTTGGCCCGCAAGTCGAAGTGACCTCTCCAGCGGGCTCCGTCGAAATCTCGCCGGAGACCGCCACACCCGGCACCCTCCAGGCCACCCTGAGGACGTTGCGCAACCCGCTGTGGCTGGTGGGGCTTGTCAGCCTGGTCATCTTCTTCATCCTCAGACCCGACCTGATCTTCCAGAACAACACCCCTTCGGGAGGAGACATGGGGGCGCACGTCCTGGTTCCGGCCTACCTGCGAGATAACCTCCTACCCAACCTGCGGGTGGCAGGCTGGAGTAACGATTGGTTTGCCGGCTTCCCCATCCTCTACTTCTACTTTCCTTTGCCGGCCTTGACGATTGTTCTTCTCGACGTCGTGCTGGCCTACGGGGTTGCCTTCAAGCTGGGAACCATTTTCGGTTTGCTGGCCATGCCGTTCGGCTCTTACTTCCTCG
>JAUXLW010000178.1 GCA_030623545.1 Acidimicrobiia bacterium
CCGCGCTTTGGTGGTATCCCACGCCTTGATCGCTGCCGGCGAGACGCTGGTAACGGTGGCCCTGGCGGACATTCTCTTCCTCACACCGGACCCGAGTGAGGCTCGTGGGAACGTCGTTCTCTATCTTGCAGTGACGCTGGCACCGTTCGCGGTGATCGGGCCATTCTTGGGAGGGCTGTTCGCCCGCTTCCCAGTGGCCTACCGGCGTGGGCTGGGGGTGGCTTCGGCCGCGCGGGCCGTTGTTGCGGTGCTCATGGTTATCAACTTGAGCAAGGACATCATTCTCTTTCCCCTGGCATTTCTAATGCTGGTCTTCTCGCGAGTACACGGGATAAGTCGCAACAGCCTGCTTCCCGTCACGCTGGAAGGTTCCCACGAGCTGGTTTCCGCTAATGCCCGTATGGCCAAGGTGGGCGTCCTTTCTGGCGTCCCGGCCGCGATCCTGGGTGGTCTCCTTGTCACCGGTTTTGGGTTCTTTTCCGACACCGCTGGTAGCCGGGCTGCCCTGGGCGTGGCCGTTATTGCGTTCGCCCTCTCATCGGTCGCGGCCCAGGGTGTCCCCTTCCCGCCGCGAGTTGAAGGACAAACCCGGCGACGGGGGCTGCTGCGAGTGACTCGATCAGTCCGCCTGGCCCAGTTGGCGACCGCCGGGGTTCGCCTCATCAACGGTTTCCTGCTCTTCCTCCTCGCCTTTGCCTTTCGTGACGAGCAAGCCGCTTTGCTCGACTTCGGCTTCCTCCTCGGGGCGGCGGGTCTCGGTTACTTCTTGGGGGCAGTCATCGCGGCCTGGCTCGAGCGCCTTCTTCGAGAGGAGCCCATGGTGGTGGCGGCGCTGGCGATTGAGGCTGCGGCGGCCTTTATCGCTGCCCAGGCGTTTGGCCTTGTTGCCGGAGCCGCATTGGCAATGGCGGCTGGTTTCGCCTGGGGAGTGGCCAAGCTGGCGTTCGACGGGTTGTTGCAGAGGTCGGTGTCATACGAGGACAGGGGTCGGGCCTTCGTGCGCGCCGAGACTCTCTTCCAGCTGGCGTGGGTTATTGGTGCGCTGATCCCGACTGCCGCCACCATACCCTCGGCCGAGGGCCTGGCTGCTGCCGGAGTGCTGGCCCTGGGGGCCCAAACCGTCTATGTCGCCGGCCTCATACGACCTCGCCCCGAGGTAGTGACAGCCGAGGACGAGGCTCCCGCAGAGGAGAGCTGACGGGATTCCCGTGTCGGCCTTCGTATGGGTTGTGATGCAGGTAGCTCTTATGTTGGATTTTCAGGTAGATACCGAGTTGGGGATTACGATGCTCCCCCTCCTCGCCTTCGCTTCGCTCGGGCGGTCCTCCCCCAGGAGGACATAAGGACCCACTTACATGACGCCGATGCCGGCTACTCGAGCGCTACCCAGTGTGCTCCAATGACCGTTTCAAGAGTGCGCCTGCTGCGGTTGTGATGTTCGAGGTCGTCAGAGCCCGAACCCTCGTTGAACCGTCGGAGTGGTTCGCATCTAGGCTCGAAACGTGCAGCCGATTTCGTTTCTCTCCGACTTTGGGACCGACGACGAGTTTGTCGGCGTAGTGCACGGTGTGATCGCCAGAGTGGAGCCTCAGCTCCGGGTGATCGATGTCACCCACGGAGTCCCTGCCGGAGACATTCGCGCCGGTGCTTTGGCCCTCTTGCGGGCAGTGCAATATCTGCCAGAAGGCGTAGCCCTGGCAGTGGTAGATCCCGGAGTCGGGACCGGGCGCAAAGCTATCGCCGCCGAGACTTCCTGGGGTTACTTCGTTGGTCCCGACAACGGGTTGCTGGCCCCGGCGGTGGCGATGGTCGGCGGGGCCGAGATGGTTGTATCGCTGGAAGATGAGCGGTTTCGAGTGCCCTCGCTCGGTGGCGCCACTTTCGATGGGCGCGACGTGTTTGCTCCCGCGGCGGCGGTGCTGGCGGCCGGGCAGGCGTCGATCAAAGATCTAGGTCCGGTACTGGAGGCGGACGCCATTACTCCGCTGCTGCTTCCCCTGGTCGAGGTTGACGCCGCCGGGTTGCGCGGGGAGATCTGGTGGCTCGACAAGTTCGGCAACGCCCAATCGAATATTTCCCCGGCAGACCTCGAAGAACTCGGGCTAAAGCCCGGAGACGAAGTACGTCTAGTGGTCGGTTCGATAGAACACCATCTTCCGTGGGTGGCCACCTACGGAGATGTCGAGCCGGGGAAAGCCTTACTTCACACCGACTCGTATGGCCTCGTGGCCATCGCCGCCCGGGAAGGAAACGCCGCCGCGGATCTCAACCTGTCGACCGGCCTCCACATCGAGGTCAGAAAACCTGCGTGATCTGAAACAAGGCGGCGGCGACGATGACCACAAGCAAGACGGCAATCACGATGGTGGTAACCGGGCGCATCCCGCGACGCTAGTGGAGCTTCTCAGCCAGAATGCGCGAGCGATACTCTTAGGGATCATGGCGAGTAAGGGTCGGGACATTGCTGGCGAGGGCTACGTCGAGTTCATCACGAGGGCCGACTGCCCGCTGTGCGAGAAGGGGGAGAAGGTGCTGCGATCGGCGGCCAAACGCTGGGGGCTGGCCATCCGGCGGATCGACGTGGACGCCGTCCCCACCCTTCTCGAGGAATTCTCGGCCCGGGTTCCTGTTATTCGTTCGGCCGGCGGAGCCGTGATCGACGAGGGACGTATTTCGGCGCTAAGGGTCAACGCCGGCATGATGAAACTACGGACAACCCGACTGGGCTAAGTGGGCGCGCTGACGCTGTTCAAGTAATAGCTGCAAATTTGCAGCTCAGTGGAAAGATCCACCCTGCGCACGGAGACGCCGTCCGGCACGTGCAGCACCGTGGGAGCGAAGTTCAAGATCGAGGTGATGCCGGCCGCCGTCAATCGATCGGCGACCTCCTGGGCTGCGCTGGCCGGAGTGGTGACGACTCCGATGGAGAGTCCCCGTTTCTTCACGGCGTCCTCGAGCTTTGAGAGCGCCTCCACCTTGCGCCCACCCACGCTCGTTCCGATCTTGGCAGGATCGGAGTCAAAGAGCCCCAGCACCGCGAAGCCCTTTTCAGAAAACCCGCCGTACGCGGCTAGAGCACTTCCGAGGTTGCCGATGCCGACAATGGCGACCGCCCAGTCTTTGGTCAAACCCATGGCGCGTTCGATCTGGTACGTCAAGTGGGCGACGTCGTAGCCGACGCCCCTGGTGCCGTACGAACCCAGGAAGGACAGGTCCTTGCGCACTTTGGCCGAGTTGACCTTGGCGAGATCGGCGAGCCGTTCGGAGGAGACGGTTTGAGTGTCGCACTCGGCGAGGCACCGTAAGTAGAGAGGTAGTCGATTGACCGTGGCAGGGGGGATGCCTTTCACGAGTCAATTCTAGGAAACGTCAGCCCGATCCGGAATCGGCCTTCTCGAGACGCCCCAGAGCCAATAGAAACATCGTGAAGAGAATTGCCGATCCCACCACGTAACTCCCGGCAACCACCCGGACTTCGAAAGCGTTCAAGCCCTCGAAAGTCACAGGCCGGGGCCCTCGGGGAGCGTAAATAACGAACAGCAAGCTGTTGATTGTGGTCCATCCAAAAAGTCCGACGCCGGAAATGAGAAACGCCAGCTTCTTTCCCAGGTTGGTGTAGAGGATCAGATACACAGTTCCGTAGAAGATGAGCACGGAGCCGATGACAACGAAGAGACCGCGAATCACCAGACTTTCAGGAAGGGTGATGTCGATCAATCCAGGCTCCTTTCAAACGCGACGATGAGCCGCAGGTCGGCCTCACTGAGCAGGGTGCCGAACGCCGGCATCCAACCTCGTCCGATACCGTTGACTCCATATCCGATGCCGTTCTCGGAACCCCCGAGGATGAACTCGTAGTGGTCCTCACTGACTGGAAACTGCACCACGGCCCGGCCCTCCCGTAGCGACGGGCCCAGCGCTCCCGAGCCCGGCTCCAGTGTCGCTACCGCTCCTGCCGAGTATCCGGCGGTATGGCAGCGGGCGCAATTGGCCGAAAATAAGCCGTAGGCCCTGGTGGCAGCCGCCACGTCCCCGTCGAATCCGCTGTCGGCGAGCTCGACAAAATCCAC
>JAUXLW010000118.1 GCA_030623545.1 Acidimicrobiia bacterium
ACCGGTATCGATCTCCTCAACGAACGCCACAGCGACGGTGGCGGCGCTGATTTGTTCACCTTCGACATCGACCGACTCGCTGCCACTCTGGGAGCGGAAATAGGAACCGTCGCGGAACTGCCACGAGAGGATGTTGGGTGGCGACATAGCCAGGGCGATGCTGGTGGCCGGCTCGCCGCCGGCGGGTGCCGGCACGTCGTAGCGCAGGACCGGCTCGACGGTGCCGTGCCAATCGGTTGGTGGCAGCTCGGCGAAGTCATACATGAGGTCGTAGACGGCTCGCCGGTCGGCTTCCCGGAAGTAGCCGGGGATTCGTCCGTGGCCCTCGTCTACTCCCACCTCGGCGATGGCTTCTCGCACTTCGGCCACGCCTCCGCTGTGGAGCACGCGTGCGTCGAAAGGCTCGATGAGCTTGGGGTCGACTTCCCGAACGCTGCGGAGAGGCCCGACGATCTCGGGCAGGGAGGTTTGGAACAAGGCGATCCAGCGACCGACGCCACCCTCCACAATGACTTCCATCACCAGGTCGGCATCGTTGATACCGGCCTGAGGGCGGGCTTTCCACGAATTGGAGATCTTGGCTATGACGACACGTTGGGTGGCGTCACCACCCGCCAGCCCGGTGAGGGGGGCGATCGGCCCGGTCGGCTCTATGTGCAGGTGGATGTTCCCGGCCACCGGATACCAATCTGAGCGCCCGAACCAATATGAGTACTGGGCGTTGCCCGTCCACAAGGGATTGCGGAGGAACACCGTCGATGTCCGGGGGCGGAAAACCCCCGGCGAGTCAATGCCGTCACCATTCCAATCGCCGACGACCAGGCGGTCGGATCGCTTCCCGAAGTAGAGCGAGCCGTCGGTCCTGGCCACGTCGTCGGTTGCCGCCGAGTTGGTGAACCAAACGGTCGATGAGGCAGGCCGGTGGACGAACAGGCCATCTCCGCCGACACCGTTCGGGTTGCCACCGATAGGAATATCGTCGGGGGTCCCGAACCATGACACGTCTCCGCCAATAGAGGTGGCGTTGATGTTTGTGAGAAAGATTCTCCCGTTGCGGCTCAGCCCCAGTGTGTCGGTGCCGTTGTCGTCCCAATCGCCGGTGAAGACGGTGTCTCCCGGGCTTCCGAAAAAGAAGGTCAATTCGGGGAACCCGGCACTGCCATCAGGGGGGATGCGATTGGTCAGATGAGCGGACCCGTTGGCGGGGCGATAGACCCCGGGGGTGTCGATTCCGTCGCCGTCCCAGTCACCCAGCAAGGGGATGTCGCCGGGCGCTCCGTAGGAGAACGTGTAGTCGGCGGCTCCGGGCGTTCGAATGTGCCAGCGACCGTTTGGCTCAACCAGCACCACCTGGTCGGGACTATTGCCGTTGGCGGCCGACGTGGGGGAGGCGGGGAAAAGAGAACTGGCGATGAGGGCGAAGGCGAGGGCCAGTACCCGTGCACCTACCACCAGATTTCCGCCCATGCCGGCTCCCGCAATCGCCGGTTGACACTATCAATGTGACGGCGGTCGGGGGAATCGGGGCGCCTCGGATAGACGGATCTACTAACGACTCACTTGTCTGAAACTTGCCTTAGCATGGGAGCCAACAGGCGAGCGAGGAGGATCGGTTATGAGGTCTCGGAGGAGATGGCTTTCACTACTGGCGGTGTTAATGGCCTTTGCTCTTGTGGCAGCCGCCTGTGGCAGTTCGGACTCTGACGACACCACCACTACCACCGCCACCACGCCACCAGCAGGAGGTGACGCCACAACCACGACGGGAGCTCCGAGCGGCGGAGATGACACGACCACGACGACTCCGGCGGTTCCAGTGGATTTCCAGATCGGTATTCTGCTCGTCGGCCCGGAGTTCGATCGGGGCTACAGCCAGGCTCACTTCGAAGGGGCTCAATATGCCATTGAGCAGCTCGGCCTGCCTGAGGACAACCTCATCAGCCTCGACTTCATCAATCCGGGAGACAGTCCCGGCCTCACGCCCGAGGGCGTTGCGGCCGACATGATCGCCCAGGGTGCCGACTTGATCATCTTCAACTCGGATGACATGCGAGATGGTGCCTTCGCAGCGGCTGCTCAAAACCCCGACACACCCATGATCTGGGTGTCGGGCGACAGCGCCTGGGCCGACGGGAAAGCCTTTGAGGCCGACCTGACCAATCTCGGCAACGTGTGGGGCCAGATGATATTCGGCAAGATGATCGCCGGCTGCGCCGCCGCCCTGGAATCTGAGAGTGGCGAACTCGCGTATCTGGGACCGCTCACCAACGACGAGACGCGACGGTTGGTGAACTCGGCCTACCTGGGAGCCAAGTACTGCTGGGAAGAGGTGCGCGGTGAAACTACCCCCCTCGCGTTCGACGTCACCTACATCGGGTTCTGGTTCGACATTCCCGGCGTGACGCTGGACCCGATCCAGGTGGTTAACAACTTCATCGATGGCGGCGCCGACGTTGTGCTATCCGGCATAGACACGACCCAAGCATTGACTCGTAGCGCCCAGCGAGCCGACGCCGGCGAAACTGTGACTGCCATTCCGTACGACTTCATCGATGCCTGCGACGAGGCACCCGAGATATGCCTTGGTGTCCCCTACTTCAACTGGGGCCCTACTTACCTCGATATCGCCCGGTCGGTCATCGATGACACGTTTGTCGCGGAGTGGCAATGGATCCTGCCCGACTGGACTGACATCAACAACCCCGCCACCAGCGTGGTCGGCTTTGTCAACGGCGACGGGTTGTCCCCGGCCAACCAACCTTTAGTGGATGAGTTCATCGCCGGGTTGGCGGACGGCTCAATCCAGCTGTATAGCGGTCCGCTCAACTGGCAAGACGGATCGCAGTTCCTGGGAGATGGTGAGGTGGCAACCGATTTCCAGATCTGGTACTCGGAGCAATGCCTCGAAGGCATCGAAGGGGTCTGCTCGGTAAACGTGTTCGGTTAAAAGGGCAACATGAGGGGAGGGCACCGGCCCTCCCCTCATCTTCAGTCTTCAGAAACCGTGCTCCGGTCGTCAGGGCCACACACGATTCTCTAGCCTCGGACCACGATGAGCCTCGAGCTGCGCAATATCCACAAGCATTTCGGTGCGGTTCGCGCTAACGACGGGATCACCATCGAGGTAGAGACCGGAACCTTGCACGGCCTCCTGGGTGAAAACGGAGCCGGCAAGTCGACGCTCATGAAGGTACTTTCCGGCTTCCACGCGGCGGACTCCGGCGAGATCGTGCTCGATGGCAAGCAAGTTGAGCTCGCCTCCCCCGAGGATGCGATTGCTGCCGGTATCGGCATGCTGCACCAGGACCCACTGGTATTTCTACCGTTCAGCGTGATCGACAACTTCGTTCTTGGTAGCCCGGGGCACCGACGTCTGGATCGACGAAAAGCCACATCCGACCTACGCGGGTTGTGCGAGCGCTACGGCTTCAACCTCGATCCGGCATTGCCCGCTCGGCTCTTGACCGTGGGGGAGCGCCAGCAGCTTGAAATCGTGCGATTGCTCTGGCTGGGTGCCAGAGTCCTCATCCTGGATGAGCCGACCACCGGCATCTCGGCCGATCAGCGGGGCAAGCTGTTCGCAACCCTGAAGTCGCTTGCCGCCGAAGGCATGAGCGTGATCTTCGTGTCCCACAAGCTCGAAGAAGTTGCCGACCTTTGTGACCGGGTCACCGTGATGACAAGGGGCCAGGTGGTCGGCGAGGTCGAGTTGCCGGTACCGCCCGAACACCTCGTCGACATGATGTTCGGTCAGGCGGTGGAGATACGCGATCGATACCCGGTGCCTCTCGGTAATTCCCACCTGACACTCGATACAGTGCGAACCGCGACCGGGCTCCTGAGTGAAGAGCCGGTGTCGGTCGACGTAAAGGCCGGAGAGGTCGTCGGCCTTGCGGGGATGGAGGGAAGCGGCCAGGACGCGTTCCTGCGGATCTGCGCCGGCATGTTGGCACCGAAGCACGGAACCGTCGCAGTAGCCGGCAAGAACCTCACCGGCAAGCACTATCGCGACTTCCTGGCTGCCGACGTCAAGTATTTGCCGGCCGGACGCCTGGAAGAGGGCCTCATAGAGGGCCTCACGATTACGGAGCACTTTGTGCTCACAGGAGCCGACAAGCGCTTCTTTGTCGACTGGGCGGCGGGTCGCCGCCGCGCCGAGGAGCAGGTAGGCCACTTCAACATAAAGGGAACGGAGGCTTCCACTGCCGAGTCGCTGTCAGGCGGCAATCAGCAGCGTCTGTTGCTGGCGCTACTTCCGCCCAACCTCAAGCTGCTACTAATGGAGCACCCCACCCGTGGCCTCGACATTGAATCTGCCGACTGGGTGTGGGGACAACTCTTGGCCCGACGCGAGGAGGGCACCTCCATTGTGTTCGCGTCCGCCGACCTCGACGAGCTGCTTCGCTACAGCGACCGCATCCTCGTGTTCTTCTCCGGTCGTGTAATCGGCGAGCTAGAGGCGGCCAATTCCAACGTCGATGAAATCGGAATGCTCATCGGAGGCCGCACAGCCGACACCGACTTGGGGAACTCCCGATGAGCACCCGGCTCACGAACCTGCTCTTGCCAACCGCCGTCGTGCTGGGCTCGGCCACCGGCTTATTGTTGCTCGCCGGAACCAACCCGTGGGATCCCCTCCGCCTGATTGTGGAGGGGTCAATCGGGTGGCCACCCTTCGAGGAAGGCACGTCGGCGAAGATTGGAGACACGGTGATGGTGTGGGTTCCCATCGCCCTCGCCGCTACCGGGCTAATCGTTACGTTCTCCGCTGGCATGTGGAACATAGGCATCGAAGGCCAGATTATCTTGGGTGCGATTGCTGCTTCCTGGGTGGCCCGGGAGGTCTCGGCCTCGCGACCGGTGCTGGTGGCCCTCACCCTCCTCGCCGGGGCCGCGGGCGGACTTCTGTGGGGTCTGTTCGTCGGAGTGCTTCGCACAGCGGGTGGCGTGAATGAGATCTTCGGGGGCCTTGGTCTCGACTTTGTCGCTGTCTCTTTAACAACCTATCTGATCCTTGACCCGTGGCGGCGGTCCGGTGTAGCGTCGACCAGCGGCACCGACATATTTCCGGATGATGCCCTGCTCCCATCCTTGTCAGGGACCCGGTTATCACCGCTGGCGATCCTCATCAC
>JAUXLW010000017.1 GCA_030623545.1 Acidimicrobiia bacterium
CGACGTCCACGGCCGCCTCAGTCTCGACCGCCAGAACGTCGACGCCAACGTCGCTCACGGCCCTGGCACTCTGAAACTCGAACGCGTCCGACCCGGTATCAACCCGGTGGGATTCACCTTTGCGCTGACCGACTCCGGCCTCGATCAACCGCTTGCCGACACCGGCTTCAATCAGGCGAGCAGAACGATCCTTCCCTGCGGCCTCCTCGGCCCGGGCCTTGATTGGCGCCATATGCGAGGGCCCCCCGGCGGCCAGCGCAGCCTCAGCTGCGATCTTCTCGCGGGTGGCGGCGAGCGAGGGGACGACATCTCCCTTGTAGACCCAAACCTTGATTCCAATCGCACCCACCGTGGTGCGGGCAGTGGCCTCGCCATAGTCGACGTCCGCTCGCAAAGTGTGCAGCGGGACACGCCCCTCCCGGTACCACTCACGGCGGCCCATATCGCTGCCGCCGAGACGCCCCTTGGCTTCGACTCGCACGCCCTGTGCCCCGGCCTTCATGGCGCTCTGGACACCGCGCTTCATCGCGCGACGAAAGGCCACCCTGCCCTGGAGCTGATCGGCAATGCCGCGGGCAAGCAGCTGGGCATCGGTCTCGGGATCTTTCACTTCGATCACATTGAGTTTCACCGGCCGACCGGAGATCTTGTCAAGGCCGGCCCGCAACCGATCAGCCTCCACCCCGCGGCGGCCGATAACCACGCCGGGCCGGGCAGTATGGACATCCACCTGGATCTGATCGCCGATTCGCTCAATATCGATCCGGGACACTGCTCCCCGTAGGAGCTCGCCTCGCAGGTAGTCGCGAATTTGTGAGTCCTCGTTGACCAGGTCGGCATAGCCCTTGTCGGCGTGCCAACGTGATTTCCAATCGGTGACCACTCCTAGCCGGAATCCGTATGGGTGGATCTTCTGGCCCATCAGTGCACCTGCTCTTCCCGTTCGGCGACACCGACCACGATGTGACTCGTCCGCTTCTGGATCCGACCTACCCTGCCTCGCGCCCTCGCTCGGAACCGCTTGAGAGTGGGACCCTCGCCGGCATGAGCCTCTGCGACATAGAGCTGATCAACATCGAGAGCGTTGTTGTGCTCGGCATTGGCCACCGCCGATTCGAGAACCTTGGATACGGCTCCAGCCGCCCGCCGGTTGGTGAACTTCAAGGTGCTACGGGCCTCGTCCACGGGCAAGCCACGGATGAGGTCGAGCACGAGCCGCACCTTGAATGGTGACTGGCGAACATACCCTGCTCGGGCCTTAACGATCATGTCGTCTCCCGCTTGATCCTCGACCCCGAAGCCGAGTGGCCCCGGAAGGTGCGGGTGGGAGCGAACTCGCCGAGCTTGTGCCCCACCATCGACTCGGTGATGTAGACCGGCACGTGCTTACGGCCGTCGTGAACCGCGATCGTGTGCCCCACCATCTCCGGGAAGATCGTCGACCGGCGACTCCAGGTTCGGATAACTCGCCGATCGTTGTTGTTGTTCAGCTCCTCGACCTTCTTCATGAGGTGCTCGTCCACGAAGGGACCCTTTTTCAGACTGCGTGTCATTACTCCCTGCCCATTACTTACGACGCTTCTTCGATCGGCGGCGGACTATGTATCGGTCGCTGTCCTTGTTCTTCTGGCGGGTGCGGCCCTCGGGCTTGCCCCAGGGGCTGACGGGGTGACGGCCACCCGAGCTCTTGCCCTCGCCGCCACCGAGGGGATGATCTACCGGGTTCATGGCCACGCCACGGCTCTGGGGGCGCTTGCCCTTCCAGCGGTTGCGGCCGGCCTTGCCGATCTTGACTAGCTCGGCTTCGGTGTTGCCCACCTGGCCAATGGTGGCCCGGGAATCAAGCGGGACGTTGCGTATTTCGCCTGACGGCAAGCGCAACAAAGCGTACTTGCCCTCCTTAGCTACGAGCTGAACGGCAGCCCCGGCCGAGCGGGCCATCTTGGCTCCACCACCTGGTCGCAATTCGATGGCGTGCACCACTGTGCCGGCCGGAATGTTGCGCAATGGCAGGGAGTTCCCAACACGAATCTCGGCCTTGGGGCCGGACTCCAGAACCGTTCCTACCTTGACGCCGACCGGTGCGAGGATGTAACGCTTTTCGCCGTCGTAATAGTTGAGCAACGCGAGGCGGGCATTGCGGTTGGGATCGTACTCAATCGCTGCCACCTTGGCGGGAATAGCGTCCTTATTGCGGCGGAAATCCACGACGCGATAGCGGCGTTTGTGGCCACCTCCCCGATGGCGTGAAGTTATTCGCCCGTGAATGTTGCGACCGCTGGAGCGCTTTTGCGGCTCGAGCAGCCTCTTCTCCGGCTTCGTCCTGGTGATCTCGGCGAAATCGGAAACTGTCTGGAACCGACGCCCGGGTGAGGTTGGCTTATATCGCTTGGTCGGCATCGCTACACCTCAAAGATATCGATTGACTCGCCGTCGGCGAGAGTGACCATGGCCCGCTTGGTGTGGGCAGTGCGGCCGACCTTGTAGCCGGACCGACGGCGCTTACCTTTGCGGTTGAGCGTGTTGACCGACGCCACCTTCACCTCAAAGATCGACTCGATGGCAAGGCGGATCTCGGGCTTGCTGGCCCGACGATCAACCAGAAACGTGTAGGAATTGTGATTATCGATCCCGTCGTAGGCCTTCTCCGAGACCACCGGCTCGATGATGATGTCGCGTGGATTCTTCATCCTTCACCATCCTCTGACGCCTCATCGTCTTCGACCGGCGACCCGGGCTCATCTTTGACGAAGTCAGATTCGGAGACTTCGTATCCGGCGGCTCCGGTTACCAGATCGAGGGTTTCCGACGTGAAAACGATGGTGTCGGCCCAAACCACGTCGTAGGTGTTGAGCTGACCGCTGTCGTTGGTTATCACCGTCGGGAGATTGCGCATTGATAGATAGGCCGTCTCGTCGGCCGGGCTCAGGATCACGAGCACCTTGGGACCAGCTCCGATCTTCTCGAACAGCTCCCGGGCGCGATTGGTTTTCGGCTCGGGCCACGCCAGGTCCTCCACCACCCGTACCTGGCCGTCGCCGGCCCTGGCCGACAGCGCCGAACGTATAGCCAGCTGCTTCATCTTCTTCGGCGTCCGCTGGCTGTAATCCCGGGGCTTGGGACCGTGGGCGACTCCGCCTCCAACCCAGATCGGTGACCGGATAGAGCCGTGCCGGGCACGGCCCAGGCCCTTCTGGCGCCATGGCTTGCGGCCGCCACCGCGGACCTCGGATCGGGTTTTGGTGCTGTGTGTCCCGGCGCGAGCAGCAGCCAGCTGGGCAGTCACTACCTGGTGCATCACCGGGATGTTGGGCTCGATGCCGAAAAAGGCCGGGGCAAGCGTTACATCACCATTGGCCGCTCCGTCGGCTGCAAAGAGGGGGGCAGTGACTTTGCTAGCCATTGGCCTTCACCGCCCGGCGGACGAGAACTACCGAACCTTTGGGACCTGGCACCGAGCCGCCGAGCATGGCAAGCCCTCTTTCGGCATCCACTTTGACGATGTCGAGGTTGAGAACGGTGCTTCGCTCGGACCCCATGCGCCCGGCCATCGGCATTCCCTTGAACACCCGGGCCGGAGTGGCGCAAGCTCCAATGGATCCCGGAGCGCGGTGTACCCGATGCACGCCGTGACTGGCACTCTGACCCGAGAAGTTGTGGCGCTTCATGACTCCGCTGAAGCCCTTGCCCTTGCTGATTCCGGCGACATCTGCTCGCTGGCCTTCCTCGAGAACGTCGGCGACGTTTATCTCCTGGCCCACCGAGTATTCGCTGGCATCGGGAACCCGAATCTCAACCAGATGCCGCGAAGGCGGCACGTTGGCCTTGGCAAAGTGACCGGCCATCGGTTTATTGACGTGGCGAGCGTCAAGTTCCCGATAGGAGATCTGCACAGCCTCATACCCGTCGGTTGCAGTCGACTTGACCTGCACCACCCGACAGGGGCCAAGCTTGACCACCGTTACCGGAATGGCGCGGGACTCGTCATCGAAGAGCTGGGTCATGCCCAGTTTTTCTCCGAGCAATGCGTTCACAGCCTGATCTCCACTTCCACACCAGCCGGCAGGTCCAGGCGCATCAGAGAGTCGACCGTCTTCGCGGTCGGATCGATAATGTCGATGAGGCGTTTATGAACCCGCATCTCGAAGTGCTCCCGGGAGTCCTTGTCGACATGGGGGCCGCGGATGACGCAGTAGCGATGGATCTGGGTTGGCAGAGGCACAGGGCCCTTGATCTTCGCCTGCGTGCGAATCACCGTCTCGGCGATTTTGCGCGCGGACTCATCGACCACTTCGTGGTCGTAAGCCTTGAGGCGAATTCGGATTTTCTGGTTGTCTGCCACCTATCTACCTACTCGAGAATCTTGGTTACCCGGCCGGCGCCGACAGTGCGGCCGCCTTCCCGGATTGCGAACCGGAGAGCTTCGTCCATAGCGATGGGAGAAATGAGCTCGACGGTCATCTCGGTGTTGTCGCCCGGCATCACCATCTCGGTCCCCTCCGGCAGCGTGACATTTCCTGTCACGTCCGTTGTCCGGAAATAGAACTGGGGCCGATAGCCGGAGAAGAACGGGTTATGCCGTCCACCCTCATCCTTGGTCAGGATGTAGACCTGAGCCTCAAACTTGATATGCGGCGTGATGGAGCCCGGTAGGCAAACCACCTGACCCCGCTCCACGTCGTCCTTGTCGACTCCACGTAGAAGAAGGCCGACGTTGTCGCCCGCTACAGCAGAGTCGAGAAGCTTGCGGAACATCTCCACACCGGTGACCGTGGTCTTGCTGGTGGGCCTGATGCCAACTATCTCCACTTCGGTATTGATGTCGAGTGTTCCTTGCTCCACCCGGCCCGTCACGACGGTGCCACGGCCGGTGATCGAGAACACGTCCTCGATGGGCATCTGGAACGGCTTCTCGGTATCGCGAACCGGCTGCTCGATGTAAGAATCGACGGCATCCATCAGCTCCACGATTGAGTCCGCCGCATCGCCGTCGCCTTCGAGAGCCTTCAGCGCAGAGCCGCGGATGACCGGAACGTCGTCACCGGGGAACTCGTATTCGCTCAGCAGCTCGCGTACTTCCAGCTCAACCAGGTCGAGAAGCTCCTCGTCGTCCACCATGTCGGTCTTGTTGAGGTACACAACAATGTAAGGCACGCCCACCTGGCGAGCCAACAGCACGTGCTCACGAGTCTGCGGCATGGGGCCGTCGGCGGCCGAGACTACGAGGATGGCTCCGTCGACCTGAGCCGCGCCGGTGATCATGTTCTTGATGTAGTCGGCGTGACCGGGCATGTCGACGTGGGCGTAATGGCGTGCCTCCGTCTCATACTCAACGTGGGCGATGGCGATCGTAATACCGCGCTCTCTTTCCTCCGGAGCCTTGTCGATCTCATCAAACGCAGTGAATTCCGTGCCTTCTTGGGACTCAGACAGCACCTTGGTGATAGCTGCGGTCAACGTGGTCTTGCCATGGTCGATATGCCCCATGGTTCCCACGTTTATGTGTGGCTTGTTCCGCTCGAACTTTTCCTTTGCCATTACTGTCTCCTCTAACTACTCGCCGCGGATCTTCTTGACGATTTCCTCAGCGATATTGCTTGGAACTTCCTGATAAGAATGAAATTGCATGCTGAATGCCGCTCGTCCCTGGGTTTGGGAACGCAAGTCGGTGGCGTAACCAAACATCTCGGAAAGGGGCACCAGCGCGGTCACAACCCGACCATTGCCTCGATGGTCCATGCTCTCCACCTTGCCTCGCCGAGATGAAATATCACCGATGACGTCACCCATGTAGTCCTCGGGCGTCACCACCTCGATCTCCATGACCGGCTCGAGCAACTTGATCCCGGCCCGGCGGGCCGCTTCCTGTAGAGCAATCGACCCGGCAATGCGAAACGACATCTCGTTCGAATCGACGTTGTGAAAAGAGCCGTCAACGAGCGTGGCACGCAGATCCACCAGTGGGTAACCGGCCAACACGCCACTCTCGAGCGCGTCCCGAATTCCCTTCTCGACGGCGGGAATGTACTCCCGCGGCACCCGGCCCCCTCTGATCTTGTCGATGAACTCGAAACCCTCTCCCGGCTTGGCCGGCTCGAGGTTTATTACGGCGTGGCCATACTGACCCCGACCACCCGATTGCTTGATGTACTTGCCGTCAATCTTCTCAACAGACTTCTTTATGGTCTCGCGGTAGGCCACCTGGGGGCGGCCGACATTGGCACCGACATGGAACTCCCGCACCATGCGATCGACGAGCACATCGAGGTGAAGCTCACCCATACCGGCAATGATCGTCTGGCCGGTCTCCTCGTCGCTATGAACCACAAAGGTGGGGTCTTCCTCGGACAGGCGTTGCAAGGCCTCACCCAGCTTCTCCTGGTCGCTCTTGGTCTTGGGCTCGATGGCCACGGAGATGACCGGCTCCGGAAAGGTCATCGACTCGAGAACAATCGGGCTGTCGATGGCGCAAAGCGTGTCGCCGGTGCGGGTGGCTTTCATGCCGATGGCCGCGACTATGTCCCCGGTGAAGACGGCGTCTATGTCCTCCTGAGAAGCGGCATGCATCCGCAGGAGACGGCCGAAACGCTCCTTCTTGCCGCGGGTGGAGTTCATGACCGTGTCGCCCTTGTCGACCGTGCCTGAATAGACCCGGAAGTAGGTCAGCTTGCCGACGTACGGATCGCTCATGATCTTGAACGCGATAGCGGAGAAAGGCTCGTCGTCGTTCGGTTTGCGCTCCATGGTCTCGTCCTCATGGCCCGGCCTGAAACCCTGCAGAGGTGGCAGGTCCATGGGGCTCGGCAGGTAGTCGACTACGGCATCGAGGAGCGGCTGCACGCCTTTGTTCTTGAATGCACTGCCGCACAGGACGGGCGTGAACTCCAGGTTGATGGTGCCAATGCGGATACCCTCTTTGAGATCCTCCTCCCCGAGAAAGCCTTCTTCGATGTAACGCGTGAGAAGCCGGTCGTCGATTTCGGCTACGGCCTCCATGAGGTAATGCTGATACTCCTTAGCCTGAGCGATGAGGTCATCGGGAATTTCGATCTCATCCCAGTTGGCCCCCAGGTCTTCGTCCTTCCACACCAGGGCTTTCATTCGCACTAAATCCACCACTCCGACGAACTCGGCCTCGGAGCCGATGGGGAGTTGAATTACGACGGGGTTGGCGCCGAGCCGCTCCTTCATCGAGTCCACACCGGCAAGGAAATCCGCCCCAACCCGGTCCATCTTGTTGATGAAACTGATCCGGGGCACCTCATATTTGTCGGCCTGGCGCCATACAGTTTCGGTCTGCGGTTCTACCCCGGCCACCCCATCAAAGACGGCTACGGCCCCATCGAGCACTCGCAACGACCGCTCGACCTCGACCGTGAAATCGACGTGTCCCGGAGTGTCGATGATATTGATCCACTCATCCCGCCACTGGCAGGTGGTGGCGGCCGAGGTGATGGTGATGCCGCGCTCCTGCTCCTGCTCCATCCAATCCATGACCGCGGCACCCTCATGAACCTCACCCAGCTTGTAGGTGCGGCCGGGGTAGTAGAGGATTCGCTCGGTAGTGGTGGTCTTACCGGCGTCGATGTGAGCCATGATGCCGATATTGCGAACGTTTTCGAGAGGGTAGGAGCGTTGGGACATGGCGGTTACCAGCGGTAGTGGGCGAAGGCCTTGTTGGACTCGGCCATCTTGTGGATGTCATCGCGCTTTTTGATTGCAGCCCCGGTGTTGTCGGCGGCGTCGAGAATTTCATTCGCCAGCCGCTCGACCATGGTTTTTTCACGCCTGGCCCTGGCAAAGCTGACGAGCCAGCGCACCGCCAGGGTATTGGAGCGGCTCGGCCGCACCTCTACCGGTACCTGGTACGAGGAGCCTCCCACGCGTCGGGAGCGCACCTCAACGGATGGGCGCAGGTTGTCGATCGCGCGTTTGAGCGTGTTGAGCGGATCATCGCCCCGGCGTTGCTCGACCATCGTCAAAGCGTCATAAACGATCTTGCGAGCGAGCTCTTTCTTGCCTTTCCACAGGACCTTGTTCACGACCTGGCTGACTAACACCGACCCATAAACGGGATCGGGCGCGACCTTGCGAACCTCAGCTGCTGAGCGACGCATGGCTAGCCCTTCTTCGATCCATAGCGGGAACGTGACTGATTCCGCTCGGTGACACCGGCGGCGTCCAGCGCCCCCCGGATCACCTTGTAGCGGATACCCGGCAGGTCTTTGACACGTCCCCCGCGGATGAGAACTATCGAGTGCTCCTGGAGATTGTGACCCTCACCGGGAATGTAGGCCGTGACCTCGACTCCCGACGTGAGCCGTACTCGACAAACCTTACGCAGGGCCGAGTTTGGCTTCTTGGGAGTGACTGTGTAAACGCGCGTGCAAACTCCCCGGCGTTGGGGTGAACCACCGAGACCCGGGGTCTTATCCTTCTTGCCTTTCGGCGTCCGGCCCTGACGGACCAGCTGTTGAATGGTCGGCACTTGCGCTCTCTCTTCTTGTGCGGCAAACGAGGCCTCCGCACGGCATTCTCAAAACCTTCAGGTCCAGCCTCATGGACACTCACACACATCAGACACGCGCAAAGCCGGCGCCTCACTCAGCGAGTGAAACCGCCGACCTATGAGGTCCGCCTCCCGTGGGTCAATCCTTCAAATGGTCGGGACTGAAGGACCCTCTGGGAGCGAACGTGGCGCGCCAATACGCGGGACCAGGAGTATAGGACCGCTGGTTTGTAACAACAACGTAACGGGCAGGAAGCAGGAAGCAGGAAGCAGGAAGCAGGAAGCAGTCAGCAGTCAGCAAGGATTCTTGCCTATTGCTTGTTGCTTACTGCTTGTTGCCTATTCCTCGGATTCTCCATCGCTCTGCTTGGCACCGAGTGAAGCAAGCCATTCGGCCGGGTCTGCCGGAAGGTCGTCGCCTCCCGCCCCGTCACCACCGACCTCGCCGAAGAGATCCATCGGCGTCATCACCGTGGCATTGGGCAGGCTGGGCTGGACTACCTGGTACTGATCTGCTCCGGTCCCGGCCGGAATCAGCTTCCCGATGATCACATTCTCTTTGAGGCCTCGCAGAAAATCGGACTTCGACTGCAACGCCGCCTCGGTCAGGACCCTGGTTGTCTCCTGGAACGACGCCGCGGACAACCATGAGTCGGTAGCCAGCGATGCCTTGGTGATCCCCATCAACTCGGGCCGCCCTTCGGCCGGGGACTTCTTCTTGTTAACAACCTCACGGTTGGTTTCCAGGAATAGACGGTCGTCGACCAGCTCTGCCGGCAGAAAATCCGTGTCACCGGGAGATACCACTCGTACTCTGCGCAGCATCTGCCGTACGATCATCTCGATGTGTTTGTCGTGGATGTCAACGCCCTGGCTGCGGTAGACCTCCTGCACCTGATCTACGAGGTACTGCTGGGCGGCACGGACACCCTGGATTTCCAGGACCTCCTTAGGGTCGAGCGGACCCTCTGTTAGTCGGGTGCCCGGCTCGACGACGTCTCCCTGAGAAACCCGTATACGGGCTCGACGGGGCAGCGGATACTCCAGTTCCTCGTCCTTGCCTACCACGATGATGGACCGTCTGCCATCCTCGCTCTCGACGATCTTGATTGTCCCACCCTCGGAAGCGAGTATTGCCTTCCCCTTCGGGGTGCGAGCCTCAAACAGCTCAACAACACGGGGCAGTCCATGAGTGATGTCCTCTCCGGCAACACCACCGGTGTGAAATGTGCGCATAGTGAGCTGAGTGCCGGGCTCTCCGATGGACTGGGCGGCCACAATCCCAACCGCCTCTCCCATCTCCACGAAATTCCCCGTCGCCAGCGACAGGCCGTAGCACGTGCCGCAAATGCCAAACCGGGTCTCGCATGTGAGCACAGACCGGCACCGGACGGTTTCAACTTCCTCCGCCGCTTCCAGAGCCGTTAGCTCCAGCTTGCCGATGAGTTTTCCGGCCTTGAGGGTGACGCCTTCAGCGGTCTTAACCAGTTTGCGCTCCACCCGGACGTCGTCTGCCAGCACCCGGCCGAAGATGCGGCTGCGCAGGTTGCGGATCGACTGGCCGTTTTCTCGAATAACGATGAAGATGCCGCGATCGGTCTCGCAATCCTCCTCGCGAGTGATCACTTCCTGGCTGACGTCCACCAGACGCCGCGTCAGATAGCCGGAGTCGGCCGTTCGCAGGGCGGTGTCGGCCAATCCCTTGCGGGCACCGTGGGTTGAAATGAAGTACTCGAGTACCGAGAGCCCTTCGCGGAAATTGGAGATGATCGGCCGGGGAATGATGTCACCGCGCGGGTTGGCCACCAGACCGCGCATGCCGGCAATCTGGCGCACCTGCATGATGTTTCCACGGGCTCCGGAGCGAACCATCATGTCGATGGGATTGAAGCGGTCCTTCTTCATCGTGGCTTCCATGGCGTCCTTCACCTGGTCGGTAGCTTCCGTCCAGATCTCGATGAGCTCCTGGCGCCGCTCGTCGTCGGTGATTACGCCCTGCTGATAGAGCTGCTCTACCTTGGCAGCCCGCTCTTCGAACTCCGCAAGAATCTCCCGTTTCTCGGGAGGCGTCTTGACGTCGTCGAGCGCGATGGTGAGGCCCGCCTGGGTTGCGTAGGTGAACCCGAGGTCCTTGATCTCGTCGAGGGTGTGCTGAACGACCGCCTTGTCGAATCGATCGATGATTTCTTCAACCAGCACCCGAATATCGGCCCTCACGACCGGAGCGTCGACATACGGAAAGTCCTTCGGCAAGGCCCGGTTGATTAGAGCCCTGCCCAGCGTCGTTTCTGTGACGGCGTCACCATCCACCGGCTCTTCGGTAAAGAAGTGACCGACGCGAGCCTTGAGGGCCGCGTGCAGTTCCGGATCGCCTGCCAACTCACCAAGACGCAGCGAGATGGGGGCGTGCAGGGACAGTTCGCCCTGCTCGTATGCCATGACGGCCTCGTTGATGTCAATAAAAACTCGACCAGCGCCGGGGGCGTCTTCAACTAGCTCGGACAGGTAGTACACGCCGATGACCATGTCTTGCGAGGGGGTGATTATGGGGCGGCCGCTGGCCGGCGACCGCATGTTGTTGGTGGACAGCATGAGGATGCGGGCCTCAGCCTGGGCCTCGGCCGACAGCGGCAAGTGGACTGCCATCTGGTCACCGTCAAAGTCAGCGTTGAATGCCTCACACACCAGCGGGTGGATCTGAATGGCCTTGCCCTCCACCAGCACTGGTTCGAAGGCCTGGATGCCCAACCGGTGCAGGGTGGGGGCCCGGTTCAACAGGACGGGGTGTTCCTGAATTACCTCGGACAGAACGTCCCACACCTGGGGACGGGCTCGCTCCACCATCCGCTTGGCCGACTTGATGTTCTGAGCGAGGTCGAGATCCACAAGCCGCTTCATGACGAAGGGCTTGAACAGCTCGAGCGCCATCTTCTTCGGCAAGCCACACTGGAGAAGCTTGAGCTGGGGACCGACCACTATGACGGAACGGCCCGAGTAGTCGACTCGCTTTCCAAGCAAGTTCTGCCGGAAGCGCCCTTGCTTGCCCTTGAGCATGTCTGACAGAGATTTCAGGGGTCGATTGCCGGGTCCGGTGACTGCGCGGCCGCGGCGGCCGTTGTCGAACAGCGCGTCAACCGCCTCCTGCAACATTCGCTTCTCGTTGTTAACGATGATCTCGGGAGCACCCAGATCGAGAAGCCGCTTCAGTCGGTTGTTGCGATTGATGACCCGCCGATAGAGATCGTTGAGATCGCTGGTGGCGAACCGGCCGCCGTCGAGCTGCACCATCGGGCGCAGATCGGGAGGTATGACCGGAACGGCCTCCAACACCATGGCTAGCGGCGAATTGCGGCCTTCTTGGAAGGGAGTGACCACTTTGAGCCGCTTGGTGGCGCGTTGTCGGCGCTGGGCCGACTTGGCTTCGAGATCTTCGCGCAGCTGCTGGATCTCGGCATCCAGATCGAGCCGACCCAACAGATCCCGCACGGCCTCGGCACCCATGCCTCCGGAGTAGTAGGCATCGTAACGGTCGACAACCTCACGCCACAGGGCCTCCGACTCTATGATCGACTTCGGCTTCATCGTGCGCAGCGTGTCGAACGCCTCCTGTACCAACTCAGCTTCGCCTTCGGAGCGCTCCTTGCGGTCCTTGATCTCCTTCTCGACCTCGCGGCGGCGGGCATTGATTTCTTGAGTCTTGGCGTCACCTTCCTCCATCTGCGAAAGCTCCTCTTCGAGGCGTTCGCGGCGCGTACCCTCCCATTCGACAAACTCGGCGGCAACAGCTTCGAGCTCGACACCGAGCGCTTCCTCTAAGTCCGGGAGATCCTTCTGGCGTTTCTCGTCATCCACGGAAGTGACGAGGTAGGCGGCGAAATAGATGATCTTTTCGAGCTCTTTGGGCGACATGTCGAGCAGGTATCCCAGACGACTTGGCACTCCCTTGAAGTACCAAATGTGGGTGACCGGAGCTGCCAATTCGATGTGTGCCATTCGCTCACGGCGCACCTTGGAGCGGGTGACTTCGACTCCACACCGCTCGCAAACAACCCCCCGGAAACGGACCCGCTTGTACTTGCCGCAGTAGCACTCCCAGTCCCGGGAGGGCCCAAAGATCCGCTCATCGAACAAGCCATCCTTCTCCGGCTTGAGGGTGCGGTAGTTGATGGTCTCGGGCTTCTTGACCTCACCGTAAGACCACGCGCGGATCTCGTCGGCACTTGCCAGGCCGATCTTCAGCTCATCAAAAAGTTGTGGCACGCCGGTGGCCTCCTAAGGTTCGGTCCGCTCTGGACGGGAGATGTCGATGCCCAATGACTCTGCGGTGCGAAACACGTCGTCGTCGAGCTCTTTGAGCTCCACTTCCTCCCCGGCCGAGAGCATCTCGACGTTGAGGCACAACGACTGCATTTCCTTCACCAATACTTTGAACGATTCCGGTATTCCCGGCTCGGGGATGTTCTCACCCTTGACGATGGCCTCGTACACCTTGACGCGGCCGTTGACGTCATCCGACTTGATTGTGAGCAGCTCCTGAAGGGCATATGAGGCACCATATGCCTCCAGGGCCCA
>JAUXLW010000164.1 GCA_030623545.1 Acidimicrobiia bacterium
GACCGACACTTCGAGCCGGTCGTAAGTGGCCCCGGCTCCGGTCAGCTGGTCGATGGGCACAACCTCCTGAGCGTGGGCGGGGGCAGCTAGGCCGACAACACCAGCGATGACTAACAGGACGGCTCGTCTCATCACTTACCCCTGATCCATGAGACGAGGAAGCCCAAAAGCGAGAAGACGGCTACAAACTCGAGACGCCCGAGCCACATTTGCAATGTGTAGGTGAGCTTGAGGAGGAGTGGCATTGTCGGGTCGGTCACTCCGACGGATAGTCCGACGGAGGCGCCTGCCGACACCGACTCGAAAAGGGCCTCCTGCAGCCCGTAGCCATAGCCGATGGCAACCCCGGTGCCCAACAGAAACAGTGCGACGAACAGCAGCGACACCGTCATCACCGCTTGCCCCAGAGCGGGGGTGAAGCGGCGCAAGCCGTTTTGGTAGTAGGTGGTGGATTGGACAGCCCGTTCCGGAAGAAGCACCTGGCGGACCTGGCCGAGGATGGTGCGGACTGTGAGCCCGACTCGTAGCGACTTCACCCCCCCTGCCGTGGATGAGGCCATTCCCCCGAGGGCCATTGCGATGCCCATCCCTCCAAAGGCCAGCCCGCCCCACAATGCGAGTTCGGTTGGCGGAACTGTGGAGAACCCGGTCCCGGTGTGGGCGGAGAGCACCTGGAAGAAACCCTGTCTGCCTAGCCCGGTAACGCTGGAGTAGATGCCGGTGGCTGCCAGGCCGAACATTGTTAGTACCAGAGTGAAGGTCATGGTGGCGAGGATGGTCCGGGTTTCGAGATTCTTGAAGATTGCCCGTCGCGGGCCTCGCCACAGGGCGTAATGCAGCCCGAAGCTCATGGCGCCGGCCACCATCAGGATCCCGGCCACCGCTTCGAAGACCGCCGAGTGGTAGTAGCCGAGGCTGGTGCTTTGCGGAGTGAAACCCCCGGTGTCGAAGCCGGCGAAGAAGATCATGAGGCCGTGAAAGAGTGCCCGCCAGGGGCGGAAACCGAGCTGGAAGAATGCGACTGCGGCCAGTGCGGTGACTCCGATTACCAGGTGATAGGCGGCCACTTTCCAGATGAACCTGGCTGTTGAGCGTACGTTGGGGAGGATGCGCTCATCCCGAGCCTCGCCGTAGTAGAGGGTTGTCACTCCGGAGGCGGAGAAGAGCGATAAGGCGGCGATGATGATCCCCTGGCCGCCGAGAAAATGGAGCAGGTGGCGCCAGAAGTTGATTGAGGGGGCCACGTGGTCAACATCCTGGATCAACGCCAGCCCTGTGGTCGACAGTCCCGACATAGCGTCGAAGTAAGCGTCGAAAGGCTGTCCGTAGTGTCCCGACATTGCCAGTGGAATGGCCCCAACCGCCGGCACCAGAAGCCAGGTGAGCGCGACCACCACCATGCCGTGGCTCCACTCGAGATGTTCTTCGTTGAGAGTGATGAATCGCGAAGCCATTCCTGCCAGAGCGAAGACCCCAACCATCACGAGGAAGCCGGAAGCAGGCGCCCACTCCCTGGCGACTACCGCCCAGGAAAGGGGAAACAGCCCTGCCACCGCCACAACGACGGCTATGCGCCCGAGCTGAACACCGATGATGCGGAAGTCGTGAGGTTCGGGGCGTAGCAGCACTACTAGCCGACCAACCCGATGGCGATCCAGGACACGAGCGCGGCGAAGATCCCGAGTGCGATTATCAGAAGAGCCTCGATGGCGAAGCTGGTGAGCCCACCAACCAGGTCCCTGGATAGCTTGTTCTTCACGTGGCTAAGTCAACCTCTGTCATGCCACCGGGCAAAGGACTCCCCGGAGAGCGACCTCTTGATCCACGTTGGTAACTGCCAGAACCCGGTCGCCGGCCTGAATGATGGTTTCGGCTCCGGGGACCAGGACTTCCTCGCCCCGCATCACCGTCACCAGGATGGTGGGATGAGGCAGTTCCAGGTCGATGACCCTGCGGGGCGAGGCATGCGATGGGATCTCGAGTCTGAGAAGGCTGACCTGGCCTCTTCCCAGGAGAGCCACCCGCACCGCCTCCTGGACGTCGAGGTCAACCTCTGCGCTGATGACCTGCACCATCATGTCGGTGACGGCGACCACCGGGATGTGGAGTGCGTCAAATGTGTGGCGGTTCTTGGGGTCGTTGAGCCGTGCCAGAACTCGCTTAGCTCCCAGCGTCATGGACAGCTGGCATGCAACGATGTTGTCCTGGTCCTTCCCGGTAACAGCCAGGACCCAATCTGCCCGATGCACATCGCCGTCCCGCAGCAGCTGGATGTCGGTTCCGTCACCGAGCAGGACCATTGCTTTGGTCGTTTCGCTAATAGCTGTGGCTCGCTTCGAGTCGCTCTCGATCAATGACACGGTGTGACCCTGGGCTCCCAGAACCTGGGCCAGGTATGCCCCCACCTCGCCGCCGCCGACAATCAGGGCCCTCATTGATCGTCCTGCGCCAGGTACTTCTTCACCTTGCTGCGGGTGCCCTTTCTAACTGCGGCGACGACCAGATCGTTGGGCTCGAGCTCAGAGTCCTGGCTAGGGATGAGTGTCTCCTGCCCGCGACGCACCGCCGCTACCCGTAAGCTGCCTGCCTCTTCGAGCTCTCCAACCGTGAGCCGTGATGCCTGGTTTCCGATGACCATTTCGACCACTTCCACATCGCCTCCCGCGAACGTGAGGTGGTAGCGGAACTCATCTTCCACGATGGACTCATAGATGACTTTGGAGACGATGGCAGAAGCGGCCACATAGTCGATGCTCAATGCCCGGTAGGCCCTCTCGCGGGCAGGATCATCGAGCCGGGCGAGGGCCCGGGGGACGTCGAACACTTCTTTGGCGACTTCGACGGCCATGAGGTTGGCGTTGTCCGAGTTAGTGACGGCAATGAAGGCATCAGCGTCTTCAATGCCAGCTTCTTTCAACGTGTCGACGTCGTATGCCAGGCCGGTATGGGTCGTTCCGTTGAAGGTGGTCCCGAGAGCAGCCAAGCCCTCAGACGCAACGTCGATTATGGACACGTCGTGACGTGACCTGGCCAGACGCTTGGCAAGATCGCTTCCGACTCTCCCGCATCCGGCGATGACGATGCGCACGCCAATGCCTCCTTGACTCGCTTCATCCTAGGAACAGGCGACTGGGACAAATGTCCCGTGTCGTAAGTCCGAGATTCTGTGCATGATTTGCGACTCGGGACACTAAGAGCGCCAGAGCTCACGGCTGAAGAGCAGCAATATTGGAAAGATCTCGAGCCGCCCCACGATCATCAGCGAGGCGAGTAGCCACTTTCCGAGGGCGGTGACGGAGAGGTATGTCTCGGTTGGTCCGAGGGAGCCCAGAGCCGGGCCGATATTTCCCAACGACGACGCCACTGCCGATGCTGCGCTCACCAGGTCGAGGTCGGGCCCGATTGCGGAGCTGAAAACTCCCAGGATGAAGGTCCCCGTCATGAAGATGAACATGTAGAAGAGGAAGAAGGCCTGCACCGACTGGACAATGTCGTCGGGGACCTTCTTTTTCCCGAGTCTGGTGACGAAGACTCCGCGGGGATGGATGACGCGGCGCAAGTCTGTCACCGACGCCCTGGTCAGGACTCCGATACGGTAGGTCTTGACCGCTCCGGCGGTGGATCCGGCCATGCCCCCGACAAACATCAGCCCGACAATCATGATCTGTAGAGCACCGGGCCATAGCCCAAAGTCGGCGGTGGCAAAGCCGGACGTGGTCACCATTGAGACCGTCGTGAAGATGCCGTCGCGGATTGCTCCCCCCACCGGCCCACCCCAGATGCCGATGGTGGCTACGACGGACGCTCCAAGTATCACAGCGCCGTATATCTTCAGCTCAGCGTCGCGAACGTACTCGATAGGTCGCCGGAGCCCCCGGTAGTGAAGGGCGAATGAAACCCCTGCCAGGAGCATGAACATCAGCACGATCCACTGGGCATATGCTGAGAACCCGCCCATTGAGCTCGCAGAGGTGCTGAACCCTCCCGTCGACAACGTTGTGAACGAGTGAGCAACGGCCTCGAACAGTGTCATGTCGCCGACCCACAGCAGCAGGGTCTCGACTGCGGTGAAAGCGACATATATGAACCAGAGCCGCTTGGCAGTCTCTTTGAACCTGGGTGTCAGCCGGTCGGGCCGGGGTCCCGGCGACTCTGCCCTGGCAAGCTCAACTCCGCCAACACCAAGCAACGGCAGAATGGCGATCGACAGCACGATGATGCCCATTCCCCCGATCCATTGGGTTGTAGCCCTCCAGAGGAGGATTCCATGGCTGAGCAGCGCCGGGTCAGGGATGACCGAGGCTCCAGTCGTCGTAAACCCGGCAGCAGATTCGAAGAACGAATTGGTGATGCCGTCGAAAGTGCC
>JAUXLW010000012.1 GCA_030623545.1 Acidimicrobiia bacterium
CCCGCGCCACCACCTTCTTCATGACATCAACAACGACGGCCGCCAGCGTCTCGTCAAGCACCTGCTCTGGCTCGGGTGTCGCTTGGTACAAAACCGTGCCGTTCTCATCCTCGATTCTTTCGATGAGGTACGGGTCGTTCTGGAGCCCGTAATTGGCGAGCGTCGAGTAAGCGGCGGCCATGTCGAGGGGGCTGACCTCACCGGTGCCGAGGGCAAGGGAAAACACCGGGATCAGCTCGGACGCAACTCCCATTCGGTTGGCCACTTCGGCGATTGCTTCCCCCCCGACCTCCACTCCGATCTGGGCAAACGTCGGGTTAGTAGACAGGTAAGTCGACGCCTCGAGGGTTCGCAGCTGGGGACTGCGTCCGCCGCCGACGGTCCACTTCAGACTCCCGCCGGGGCCGCAGGGACTGGAGCACTCGATGACGAGAGGGTTGGATATGTTCCAGTAGGAGTTGAGGGAGCCGCCCTGCTCGAGATAGGCGATGAGAGCGAAAGGCTTGAAAGCTGAGCCGGGCTGGCGTTGGCCCTCGGTGGCCAGGTTGTAGTCACGCTGGCCGGCTTCGAAATCTTCGCCGAAGTCGAGGCCGCCCGCCATCACCCGAATCGCCCCGGTGGCGTTTTCCACGGTCGTGATGGCACCGGTAGGTGCGGTGCCACCTCCCTCAGGGAGCGGTAGCCAGCTTCGGAGGAGCTGATTGGCTCGCTCCTGGAAATGAAAGTCCACCGTGGTCGTGATCCGGAGGCCCCCCTTGGCACCTGAGCCCAGCTCACATTCGATGTCGTCCGCCGGGCAGCCAAAAATGGCGGTGAGCCGCTGCGTGTCGGTGACGCCCAGGACCGAGTCGAACTTGGGATCGTTCAGTAAGGCTCTTACCGCCGAGATGCGAATGAGCTCGGCGGGCTCTTGAAAAACCTGGTGCGGGATGACCGACGAGGAGAGGGGAATCTGCTGGGCGGCCTCGGCCTCGGAAGCCGTGATGTATCCCAACTCCACCATCTCTCTGAGCACATCGACCCGGCGGGCTTCCACCAACTCCTGGCCGATGAGGCCTATCTCGTTGGGGGTGGTGTCGCGGGGGTCGTACAGTGAGGGGTTACGGATGACCGTCGCCAGCGCGGCGGCCTCACCCACACTCAGATCATCGAGTTCCCGGCCGAAATACTCCAATCCGGCGGCGCGGATCCCGTAGGCGTTCCAGCCGAAATAAACCGAATTGAGGTAGAACTCCAAAATGGCGTCTTTGCTGTATTTGCGCTCCATCTCGGCAGCCCAGGCGATTTCAGCAATCTTGCGCTGAGCGGTCTTTTCTTTCCCGACGATGCCGAGGTTGCGCACCACTTGTTGGGTAATCGTCGACCCGCCCTGGATGGACGTTTGTCGCAGGGTTGCCACGGCAGCCCGCACCGTCGATGAGAAGTCGGCTCCCCGGTGCTCGAAAAAATCACCGTCCTCCGCCGCCAGGATGGCTCCATAGACGTGCTCAGGGACCTCGGAGATCGAAACCGGCAGGCTGCCCCGAAGGGAAAGCTGCGCGAGCTGGACCCCATCGGCCGAGTACAAATTGGAAGTTCGGCTCAGGTTGGGGAGCTCGGGGATGCCGCCCGGGTTGGTGGTGGGGATCAACTCCTCGTCGAGCCAGTCGTATGCCTGGGCCGCCGGGTTGGTGGTGAGAAAGCCGAAGAGACCGATCCAGGCTCCCATGAGCACCGTACCGACGATCAGGAGCGCGAGGGCAGGAACGAGCCGGTTGCGGCGCTCGCGCCACTCTGCCTGGTGAATAGTTGGTTGCGGGTTGCGGGAACGCATCTGCCTGATTAGAGGGGACGGGGTGCCCGGTAGGTTCCCGGGTACCATTGCCGCCGATCAGCATATACCGATACATGGATAACTCCGCGAATTCCGCTTCTGGCGGCAGCATCCCCTTGCAAGCCGTTTACGGCCCTCCCGAGGTTTCTCGCCCGGCCGAGGAGCCGGGCGAGTACCCCTTTACCCGTGGGCCCTATCCGTCTATGTACCGCGGCAAATTGTGGACCATGCGCCAGTACGCCGGGTTCGGCAGCGCGGTGGAGACCAACCGTCGCTTCAAAGCGCTCCTCAGTGCCGGGCAAACCGGGCTCTCGGTGGCCTTTGACCTCCCAACCCAAATGGGCCTCGATAGCGACGATCCGCTCGCCGATGGCGAGGTAGGCATGGTGGGCGTGGCAATCGACTCGATCGAGGACATGCGAGCCCTCTTCGCCGACATTCCGCTGGGTGAAGTCACGACTTCGATGACGATCAACGCCACCGCCGGCGCGCTGCTTCTGCTGTACGAGTTGGTCGCCGAGGAGCAGGGGGTGGCGAAGGAAGACATCGGCGGCACAGTGCAAAACGACATTCTCAAGGAATACATCGCCCGCGGTACCTACATCTACCCCCCGGCGCCCTCCATGCGACTGGTGACCGACCTGTTCCAATATTGCGAGGAGCACCTCCCGGCCTGGAACACGATCTCGATCTCGGGCTATCACATCAGAGAAGCCGGCGCGACGGCGGCCCAGGAGATCGGGTTCACGCTCGCCAATGCACTGGCTTACGTGGCCGCCGCCGAAAAGGCCGGCCTGCCGGTGGATTCGTTCGCTCCCCGGTTGTCTTTCTTTTGGAATGCTCAGAGCAACTTCTTCGAGGAGATCGCCAAGTACCGGGCTGCCCGGCGGCTCTGGGCCAAGTTGATGCGCGAGCGGGTCGGGGCCACTGATCCCGCTTCCTGGCGGATGCGTTTTCACACCCAAACCGCCGGCAGCTCCCTGACCGCGCAGCAGCCGCTGACCAACGTTGTTCGCACCTCCCTCGAAGCCCTATCTGCGGTTCTGGGCGGCACCCAGTCGCTGCACACCAACGCCTTTGATGAGGCGCTCGGCTTGCCCACCGAGGGCGCGGCCACCCTTGCTTTGCGCACCCAGCAGATAATCGCCCACGAGTCGGGGGTGACCGACACGGTGGACCCGCTCGCCGGCTCCTACGTCGTCGAACACCTCACCGACGAGCTGGAGAAGGCCGCCGAGAAGATAATCGACCTCGTTGATCGCAGCGGGGGAGCAGTCGCTGCTATCGAAGCCGGCCTCATCCAGGGGCAGATCGAAGACTCGGCCTATCGGGTTGCTCAGGCCACCGAGTCGGGCGAGAGGATTGTCGTTGGTGTCAACCGGTTCCAATCCGAAGACGGCCGGTCGGTCCCGGGACTGGTTGTCGACCCGACTGTGGAGACCGACCAGCGCAGCCGCTTGGCCACATTCAAGGAGGTGCGTGGCGACGTGTCGCGAGATCTAGCTTCTCTGAAGACTGCAGCCGCAGGCGACACCAATCTGCTCATTCCAATGCGCGCCGCTTTGAAAGCCGGGGCGACCGTCGGCGAGGTGTCGGACGAGTTGCGCCAGGTGTTCGGCAGATATCGCCCATAGAAGAGCCATGACTGCCGAGTCTCCTCTCCCACGGAGTGAAACGGAGTGGGGGAGGTTGGGAGGGGGTGGTTCCCAACAACGGCACCCTGAGCAGAGCGATGATGAGATCCGCGGGTTGAACCAAGAGCCACTCAGGCGCGCACCGGATCAGCACTTAATTGTTGAGCACCGTCTCGGTTATGTCCTCCTGGGGGAGGACCGCCCGAACGAAGTGAGGGCGAGGAGGGGGAGCCGGAATTGGTGGGGACCGTTCCCCCCTTCCGTCACCGGCTGCGCCGGCGCCACCTTCCCCCGAGGGTAGGAGATCGGGCCCACTCCGCTCCGAAGACTCCACTCCGCAGGAGGGGACTGCCTATTCAGCGGATGATCGCCAGAACCGCGCCGGCTGAAACGGTGTCGCCGGGTTGGATCCGCAGGTCGACCAATTCGCCGCCCACCGGGGCCTTAACCTCGTTCTCCATTTTCATGGCTTCCAGGATGCAGATCATGTCTCCTTCGTGGACGGTTTCACCTGCTTTAACGGCCACCTTGACGATGGCGCCCTGCATGGGCGCGGTGACGATTCCCCCGTCGTCGCCTCCGGCACCGCTGCTCTGCAGCCGGGGTGGCCTCCGGGTCGGAGCGCCGCCGCCGAGCTGGCCTTCCGGGAACCACATCCTCACGTCGAAGCGTCGTCCGCCGACCTCAACCGTCGCCTGCCGCTCCGTGGTTGATTCTTCTTCAGGAAGCGCTGGGCCCTCTTCCTGATCCAGACCGGTGAGGTCTAGCTCCTGCTCGACGAAAGTCGTGTAATGACGCCCGGCCCTGAAGAGCTCGTTGTCGAGTATCCGGAGGTGAGCCGCGAGGGTGGTGGGGATTCCTCCGATTTGAAAGTCGGCGGCGGCTCTTTTTGCTTTGGCGATGGCCAGCTCGCGGGTGGGAGCCCACACGATCAGCTTGGCTGCCAGGTTGTCGTAGTAGGGACTCACGACCGCGCCGGCTTCGACTCCACTATCTACCCGGACTCCAAAACCTCCCGGCTCTCGATATTTCGTGATCCGCCCCGGCGCCGGCTGGAAATCCCGGGCAGGGTCCTCGGCGTTGATGCGCAGCTGAATGGCGTGGCCCCTGACCGGCACGTCCCATAGGTCAAGCTCGACTCCCATGGCCACCTCAAACTGGAGGCGGACCAGGTCGAGGCCGGTGACGAGCTCAGTCACCGGGTGTTCCACCTGGAGGCGGGTGTTCATCTCCAGGAAGTAGAAGGACTCTTCGCCCTCGAGGAGGAATTCGACTGTGCCGGCGTTCTGATACCCGCAGGCGTGGCCCACCGCCAGAGCCGCCTCGCCAATGGCGTCCCGAACTTCGTCGGTTAGTGAGGCTGCCGGGGCTTCTTCGAGGAGCTTCTGGTGGCGGCGTTGGCTGGTGCAGTCCCGTTCCCCGAGGAAGAATCCGCTGCCGGCCGAATCGAAGATGATCTGGGCCTCAATGTGGCGCGGACGCTCGAGGTACTTCTCCAGGTAGACATCGGGACGCCCGAAGTAGGCGTCGGCTTCACGAGCTGCAGCTTCGAGAGCGTCGGCAATCTCACTCGCCCGACGAACGATGCGCATGCCCTTTCCGCCCCCGCCATGAGCGGCCTTGAGTGCGATCGGGTAGCCGTACTCGTCGGCGAAGTCGGTGACCTGGTCAGGATCCAACACCGGCTCAACTGTTCCCGGGACTCCAACGACGCCGACCGCGGTGGCGGTGCGTCGCGAGGCAATCTTGTCGCCCATCATGTCGATGGCTTCGGGGGGCGGGCCGATCCAGATCAGGCCGGCATCGATGACGCGGGCCGCGAATTCACTGTTCTCTGCCAGAAAGCCGTAGCCGGGGTGGATGGCTTCGGCGCCGGTCTCGAGCGCTACTCCGATTATCCGGTCGGCGTTCAAGTAAGACTCGGCCGCCGGAGCGGCCCCGATGTTCCACGCCTCATCTGCCACGGCAACATGCAAGGCGTCCCGGTCGATCTCTGAATAAACCGCGATGGTCCGCAGCCCCATCTCTTTGGCAGTGCGGGTGATGCGCACCGCAATCTCACCGCGGTTGGCGACGAGGACGGACTCCATCAAAGGGGGATGTTTCCGTGTTTCTTCGGTGGTGGCGTCTCGCGCTTTGTGCGCAGCATGTCCAGGGCGCGAATCAACCGCGGCCTGATCTCTCGAGGTTCGACGACTTCGTCAACGAGGCCGATTTCGGCAGCCAGGTATGGGTTGTTGAACGTTGTTTCATATTCCTCGATGAGCTGTGAGCGCTGTTCATCACCGTCCTCGGCGGCAGCCAGTTCGCTGCGATGGATGATCTCCACCGCCCCCGGGGCGCCCATTACCGCGATCTCAGCCGACGGCCATGCATAGACAAGGTCGGCCCGCAAGCTACGCGAGTTCATCACCACGTAGGCACCGCCGTACGCCTTGCGGGTGATGACTGTGATCTTCGGCACGGTTGCCTCGGCGTAGGCATACAGCAGTTTGGCTCCATGGCGGATGATGCCGCCATGTTCCTGATCAACCCCCGGGAGAAAGCCGGGCACGTCCACGAACGTGACAATGGGGATATTGAAGGCATCGCAGAAGCGGACGAACCTGGCGGCCTTGACGGAGGCGTTGATGTCGAGCGTGCCGGCCAGTGCCGATGGCTGGTTGCCGACGATGCCCACGGTGTAACCGTCGAGGCGGGCCAAGCCCACAACAATGTTTTGGGCGAAGTGTTCGTGCACCTGGTAGAACTCTCCGTCGTCCACCACGAGCTGAAGCAGTCGGACCATGTCGTATGGCTGGTTCGATGAATCCGGAATGATGCTTGTGAGCTCTTCTTCCATGCGGTCCGGCTTATCGGTGGGAGTGAAGAAGGGTGTCGACTCCATGTTGTTGGCCGGGAGGAAACTGAGCAGATAGCGGACCTCTTCCAGCGCGGTGCGATCCTCGGATGCCACGAAGTGAGTTACGCCCGAGATTGCAGCGTGACTGTGGGCACCGCCAAGTTCCTCGAAGGTGACCTCCTCGCCCGTCACGGCTTTGATGACGTCTGGCCCGGTAATGAAAAGATGGCTCGTCTCATTTACCTGGTACACGAAGTCGGTGAGGGCTGGCGAGTAAACCGCACCCCCGGCGCATGGGCCCATGATGACTGAGATCTGTGGGATAACGCCGGAAGCCCGGACGTTGCGTTCGAAAATTCGCCCATAGCCGTCGAGCGACACTACGCCCTCCTGGATGCGGGCGCCCCCGGAGTCCTTGAGACCGATGAGGGGGGCTCCGACCTCGAGCGCCAGGTCCATCACCTTGGTGATCTTGTCGGCCACCACCTCGCCGAGGCTGCCGCCATAAACTGTGAAGTCCTCGGCGAAGATGAAGATCTTGCGGCCGTCGACGGTCCCCCATCCGGTGATGACCGCGTCTCCCAGCGGACGATTGCCCTGGATGCCGAACCCGGTGGCCTGGTGGCGGACCAGAGCGTCCATCTCCTGGAAGGAACCTTTGTCGAGGAGCATCTCGATCCGCTCGCGGGCAGTGTGCTTGCCCCGCTCATGCTGGCGGTCGATGGCCCGCTCGTGGGCCGCCGACGTTTCGGCACGGAGCTCCTGTAAGCGGCGGATTCGGTCGTCAGTGTTCATAATGCGCTGGTCCTTAGACCCTCGGAGAGCTCGCTTGGCTACAGAATACGTCGCGAACCACCTGGACCGGGTCGCATCGACCCAGGACGAGGCCCGCAGCCGCTTTACAGGCCTGCCGCGGCTGGTGACTGCTGCGTTCCAAGAGCAGGGCAGGGGGAGGAGCGGATCGACCTGGCTCAACGCTCCGCGAGCTCTGGCGGCGTCGCTGGCGTTCCCCGTCGCCTGGCCGGCGGAGACGATTCCCCTCCTGACACTGATAGCGGGGATGGCGGCCCGCGGCGTGCTCAACGAGGAGCTGCGCTTCAAGTGGCCCAATGATCTGGTGCAAGAGTCGGGCGGCAAGGTGGCCGGGCTGCTGGCTGAGATGAGTGGTGAGCTGGTCGTGATCGGGCTTGGCGCCAATCTCTACTGGCCAGAACCGCCCGTGGGAATGGCGGCTCTGGCTTCGACCGACCCGGGGGCCGCAACTGCGCCCCGCATCGCCGAGCAGTGGGCCGAGTTGTTGCTAGCGGGGGTGGCTTCCGGACCGGAGCTCTGGGACCGGGACGGCTACCGGGTGAGCTGTGTCACGCTCGGCACGGATGTGACCTGGGATGGTGGTGGCAAGGGTCGGGCGGTGGACATAGACGAGGCCGGCGGCCTGGTAGTTGAAACCCCGGGAGGTCTCACGACGCTGCGGTCTGGTCGGGTGAGCGAAGTGCGCCAGGCTACAGTCGATGGAAAAGGAGCTCAGTGAGCATTCTCAAGGGGGAAGGCACACATACCATCCTCTACGGCAGCGCCGATATTCACGATGGGCTGCGGTCCGATCGGGGATATCTGGCACGACCCGACCACGCCGGCTCATTTCCGACTTTGTTGGTTAGCCATGGCCGGGCCGGCATGACCTCGTCGCTCAAGGCGCTGGCCCGACGGTTCGCTCGCCATGGCTACGCGGTTGTCATCCCGGACTTTTACCGGGGCCGGGGGAGCAGTGCCCCATGGCCGGAGGACCGCCTCATCTCCGGCCTGGAGGGAGCGCATCGCTTTCTCGCCAGTTCTGACACGCCCTGGGTGGGGGACCTGGCGCTACTCGGCTTCGGCAGTGGTGCTTCGGCCGCAGTGGAGTTCGTACTCGGGCGTTCAAATGTTCGAGCTCTGGTGCTGGCATCGCCCCGAACGACTTTCGGCCTTGGGGAGGTTGCCATTCCGACCATGGGTATCTACGGGAAGGCAGACGAGGTAGCGGAGAACCGGGAGCAGGCTCAAGAGGATGCGCCGCAGGTGGAATGGGTTCTCTACGGAAGCGCGGGTCACGATTTCCTTGATGAGAGCTCGGAGTCGTTCGACGCCGCGATTGCCGAAGACGCCGTGTCGAGGATCCTTGACTTCCTCGAGGGCCATCTGGTCGGTGAAGCGCCCGGCTTGCCCAGGACCCGGTAGTAATCTCGCACCAATGCAGAGGTCTGTCACGACTTCCGCGCCGCTTCCACTTGGATCCCGGCTGCGCCGCCTCCTGGTGGCATTGCTGGTCATAGCCAACGTGGCTGTCTTTGCCATGTTGTTCTATCTGAACGGCATCAAGGAGGCGGTGGTGGAGTCGAGTGAAACCATCCCCCCAGAACAGCTCACCGCCCTGGTTGCCCCCAGCGGCAGCTCGAGCGACCCCATTTTCATCCTCCTGGTTGGCAGCGACACCCGCGACACGCTGACGGACGATCTGGAGGGCGAGTTCGGGTATTTCGAGGGGCAGCGGGCCGACGTGATCATGTTGTTCAGGGTGGATCCGGGAGAAGGCACGGCTCAACTGGTCAGCTTGCCCCGCGACTTATTGGTCGAGAGGCCCGGGGGTGGCGTCGAGAAGCTCAATGCCGCCTATTCCCGCGACACCAACTCAGTCATCGACGCCGTCTCCGATGTGACGGGTGTGCCGATCAATCACTACGTGGAGGTGGACTTTGTCGGGTTTGCCAACATCGTTGATGAGCTTGGAGGGCTCGACTACTACTTCCCGCTGCCATCGCGGGATCTGAAATCGGGGCTTCTGGTGGACGCGGGAACCATCCATATGAACGGAGCTACGGCACTGGCTTTTGCCCGCTCGCGAACGCTCGAGGAGTTTGTCAACGGTGAATGGCGGGGGGTGCCGGGCAGCGACCTCGAGCGCACCAAGCGCCAGCAGTCATTGATCTTTGCCATTCTCAATGAGGCTAAGCGCCCGTCCCGTTGGCTGGACATGGGGGAGCTCGTTTCGAGCATCGGGGAGGAGATCCGCACCGACAGCGGGCTCGACTTCGAAACGCTTCGTGAGTTGGCCTGGAACATGCGCTCGTTCAAGTCCGAGGAGCTCGAGGCAGTAACGCTTCCCGTCGACTTCGCGTTGCGAGGTGGGATCTCCTACGTCGTTGAGAGACAGCCAGATGCCGAACAGGTCCTGGCGGCCTTGCGGTCGGGGCAACCGCTGACCAACAGCCCGCTGAGCTTGAGGATCGAAGTGCGCAACGCCAATGGGCGCAATGGCGCCGGCACCGACTTTGCCCAGTTCCTCGAATCGCTGGGCCACGTCGTGGCGGCCGTCGGCAATGCCGAGAGCAGCGACTATCAGGAAACCATCGTGATAGCTCGCCCCGGCCAGATTTCGACAGCCGATTCCTTCGTCGCCCAAATAGGTTTCGGAACCGTGCAAGACGGCAATCTCACCACGAGTGGTGTCGATCTAGTCGTCTATCTTGGGGCCGACGCAGTCGATTTCGGAGATGCTGCTTCGTAATGAGATCAACGGGTTCAAGTCAGCCGGAGCAGGCGCCGATTCTCCTCGAAAGGCTATCTGAGGTTTTGAAATGCAAGTAGCGGTAATCGGCGCGGGGTATGTCGGCCTGGTGACGGCGGCGGGAATGGCCTACCTCGGTCACTCGGTTCGCGCCGGCGAGGCCGATCCGGCCAAGTTGGAGATGTTGCGAGCCGGCAAGGTTCCGTTCTACGAAGCGGGACTAGACGGGCTCCTGGCGGATGGAATGGCCAACAAGCTGCTGTCGTTTCATGATGACAACAAGGAAGCCGTCGCAGGTGCCATGGTGGTTTTCGTAGCTCTGCCAACTCCGCAGGGCGAGGATGGCTCGGCCGACACCTCCTATATCGAAGCGGCCCTGAACGATTTCGGTCCTGTCCTGGATCCGGGGTCGGTTGTGGTTGTCAAGTCGACGGTACCGGTTGGCTCCGTTGCCCGGTTCCAGAAACAGTTGGACGATATGGGCGCCCGGGTCTTCGTCGTATCCAACCCTGAGTTTCTCCGTGAGGGCAGCGCGGTTGCCGATTTTCAACACCCCGACCGGATCGTCATCGGCACCACGAGCCAGGAGGCGGCCGAGGTGATGATGGAGCTCTACCAGGCTCTGCAGGCGCCGCTCGTTGTAACGGATCCGAAGTCATCGGAGATGATCAAGTACGCCTCCAACGCCTACCTGGCTACGCGCATCACCTTTGCCAACGCCATCGCCAACGTGTCGGAGGCGGTTGGGGCCGATGTCAAGGACGTTCTGCTCGGCATGGGCTACGACCGGCGTATTGGTCATCACTTCCTCAATCCCGGTCCCGGGTACGGTGGTTCGTGTTTTCCCAAAGACACCCATGCGCTTGTGGCCATCGCCGAGGGTGCCGGGTATGACTTCTCTCTCCTGAAGGGCGTAATTGAAGTCAACGAGCTGCAGCGGCGCCGGGTTGTGGACAAAGTCCGGGCAGCGGTGGGAGGCGACCTTGCCGGCAAGACCATCGGCCTCTGGGGCCTTGCCTTCAAAGCCGGCACCGATGACGTGAGAGAATCGCCTGCTGTGTTTCTCGCTGAGGAGCTCATCGCCGGCGGGGCCGATGTTCAGGCTTACGATCCGCAGGCGGCACCGGTTGCCGGCGTCCGTCGGGTGGACGACGCGATGGCGGCAGTCAAGGGTGCCGACCTGCTGTTGATCGCCACCGAGTGGCCCGAGTTTCAGTCGGTGGATTTGATTGCCGTGCGCGAGGACATGGCCACGCCCTGTATCGTCGATGCTCGCAACATGCTCGACCCCGATGCGGTCCGCAACCTTGGAATTGAGTACGAAGGCATCGGTAGATGAGCCGAGCTCTGGTGACTGGTGGGGCGGGATTTCTCGGCCGAAATCTGAGCGCACGCCTCATAGCCGAGGGGTACGAAGTGGTGGTGCTCGACGACATGTCGAGCCCCAGCCCCCTCGGAGCTCATGAGGACGCCACAGTTGTCGAGGGCTCGGTGGTGGAGCCTCCGCCCCTTCCCGGCCCCTTCGACCGTATCTACCATCTGGCTTCTCCGGCATCTCCGCCCCGCTACCTCCTCGATCCCATAGGGACCCTGCGCACCGGAGCCGAAGGCACCCGCCAGATGCTCGATCTCGCAGAGCGGGAAGGTTCCAGGTTTTTGCTGGCGTCGACCTCTGAGGTATACGGCGACCCCACCCAGCACCCCCAGAGCGAGGATTACCCTGGCTCGGTTGAGGTGACCTCCACCAGGGCCTGTTACGACGAGGCCAAGCGCTATGCAGAAGCCGTCACCTATGCCTACCACCGCCAGGGGCGGGTACCGGAGATTCGCGTGGTCCGTATTTTCAACACCTACGGCCCCGGCATGGCTCCGAATGACGGCCGGGTGGTATCGAACTTCATAACCCAGGCGTTGCAGGGTCGGCCGCTTTCTCTCCATGGCGATGGATCTCAGACCCGATCGTTCTGCTACGTCGACGATCTCATCGACGGCATCTGGTTGCTGTCGAATAGCGATGTCACGGTGCCGGTGAATATCGGCAGTGCGGAGGAGATGTCGATGAAGGATCTGGCTGACCGGGTGGTGGAGGCCCTCGGGGATACCGGGATAGAGCACCATCCGTTACCGGAGTCCGACCCCGTCCGGCGCCGTCCCGATCTCACCAGGGCCAGGGAGTTGCTCGGCTGGGAGCCCGGGGTCAGCCTGGAAATGGGCCTTCCACCGACAATGGAGTACTTCAAGTCGGTGCTGGATGCCTGATTACCGGCGGCTTTCGGTCGTGATTCCGGTATTCAACGAACGTAACACGGTCGGCGAGGCGATTAGGCGGGTACGGGAGGCTCCGCTGCCAATCGACCGCGAGATTATCGTGATCGATGACGGATCGGATGACGGAACTCGCGATATTCTCAACCGGCTTCGTGACTCGACCGTGCGGGTGATCAGCTACCCCAATAACCGCGGCAAAGGAGCCGCCGTCCGCCGCGGCATCGAAGAGGCCAAGGGCGATGTCATCGTCGTGCACGATGCGGATCTCGAGTATGACCCGCGCGACCTCGGCAAGCTGCTGCGCCCGCTTCTGGAAGGCCAGGCACGGGTCGTGTACGGATCACGCTTCACCGGGGAGCGGCGCAACATGTTCTTTTGGCATTGGGTGGGGAATCGGTTTTTGAGCCTGGTGACAAACGTGCTCTACAACACGACGCTGTCGGATATGGAGACCTGCTATAAGATGTTCGACGCCGAGCTCCTCCGATCGCTGAGGCTCACGGCCAATCGTTTCGAGTTCGAACCGGAGGTGACCGCCAAGGTGCTTCGGCTTGGGGAGCGAATCTGGGAGGTGCCCATCACCTACGCCGGCCGCGAGCTGCACGAAGGCAAGAAGATCACATGGCGGGACGGAATCCCGGCGTTGAAAGTCTTGGTCACGATTCGCCTGCAACCGTTGAGCTCGATCACTCGATGATTCGCCAAGCTGTGCTTCTGGTTGGTGGCAGGGGAACGAGGATGTGGCCGCTCACGGCCGACAGGCCCAAGGCGTTGCTGCCTGTGGCCGGCGTTCCCTTTATTGAGCTCCAGTTCAGGCTGCTGGCCGAGGTGGGGGTGGAGGAGGTGATCCTGACCGTGGGTCGCGAGCATGAAGTCGCTTGGAAGGACTACGCCGCCGGAGTCGACCACCCTCGAGTGGTGGTGTCGGTGGAGGAGAGCCCACTCGATACCGCCGGCCCGGTGTGCGCCGTCTGCCCGCAACTGGATGATCGTTTTCTGGTTCTCAACGGGGACGTGGTACTCGAAGGTGAGCTGGAACGATTCGTGGCAGAGGCACCCGAGCTGCCGGCTGTGCTCGCGCTGGTGGAGGTCGCAGACCCCAGCGCATACGGCGTAGTGGTGACCGCTCAAGACGGCACAGTCGAGCGCTTCATAGAGAAACCTCCCCCCGGGACGGCTTCAGCCAGAACGATCAATGCCGGTATGTACCTCATGACCCGGCAGGTCCTCGAGCGCTATCCACCGGGGCGGCTGTCTTTCGAGCGGGAAGTCTTCCCGGCGCTGGTCGAATCGGGAGAGCTTGGTGGCGTTACGATCAGCGGGGAGTGGCTCGACATCGGCACGCCCGACCTCTACCTGGCGGCCCATGATGCGGTAGCGGCCGGGAGGTCGCGACTGGTCCAGTTTCCCGGTCGATTCGATGGCGCCTGGAGCTACATCTCCCCGTCTGCCGAGGTGGAATCGGACGCCCTCGTGGAAGAGGCCATTGTTCTTGACGGTGCTCGCGTGCGGAGCGGGGCCACGGTGCGCCGGGCGGTCATCGGGTGGGGGGCCGAGGTGGAGAACGGAGCTACCGTTACCGGGGCTTCATTGATTGGTGCCGGCGCGGTCGTCGGTGCAGGATGTGAGATCGACCGCGGTGCCCGGGTTGCCCCCCACACCAAGCTCGAGCCGGGCTCTGTCACATTTTCCCCACCGGGAGAGCGGGAGGACGCATGAGCGGGAAAGCATTGATCACCGGTGGAGCCGGGTTTATCGGGTCCCATCTCGCCGACCGGCTGATTGCGGACGACTGGGAGGTGCTGGCGGTCGACGACCTCTCCAAGGGCCACCTCGACCGTCTGGCTGAAGCTCGCCAGACCGGATCACTCCATTTTCACCAGTTGGACATCAACAGCGATGAGTTTGGGGAAGCGGTCCGGCGCTTCGAGCCCGACGTCATCCACCACCTGGCCGCCCAATCGGGAGTGAGGCCTTCAGTGGAGGATCCAATCTTCGATGCCCGCGTCAACATCCTCGGCACCATCAACGTGTCTTTGGCTGCCCAGGAGGCAGGCACCCAGCGGGTCGTATTTGCGTCCTCGGGGGGAGCGATGTTCGGGGAGGTGCCGGGAAAGCCCGCGACGGAGGACTTCCCTGCTCTGCCTGATTCACCGTACGGAATATCGAAGAAGGTCGTTGAGGACTATTACCGCTACTTCCATTCCTCGACCGGGGTCGACTACGTCATCCTTGCTTTGGGAAATGTGTACGGGCCGAGACAAGACCCCCACGGTGAAGCCGGCGTCGTCGCCATCTTCTCGCGTCTAATGCTTGACGGGATGCGCCCCACCATCCACGGCGACGGCGAGCAAGCGCGGGATTACGTATACGTCGAAGACGTGGTCGACGCCTTTGCCCGGGCTGGGGAGATCGGCGGAGCGGTTCGACTCAACATCGGAACCGCGGTAACCACCACGGTCAATGAGCTCTACGCGCTCATCGCCGACGCCGCCGGATATGACGGCAGCCCCGAGCATGGGCCGGCCCAACCGGGGGATCTGAGCCGTTCGGTTATCGACCCCGGCGCCGCCAAAGCTCATCTCGGGTGGGAGCCGTGGACCGATCTCGTCACCGGCATCAACCGCACCGTGGCCGGTTTCAGGGAGCAATAGGCAGTCAGCAAGGACTCTCGGCGACTGCCGACTTTTGCTCCTCTCCCCACGAAGTGGGGGAGGCTGGGAGGGGGTGGTTCCCAACAACGGCACCCTGAGCAGAGGGCTGGTGAGATCCGCGGGTTGAAACACGACCCGGTCAGACACGCACCGAACTCAACAGTTAGTTGTTGGGCACCGCCACGTGCACGGTCACCTGGAAGCAACAATTCTTCGAGGAGTCAGGCTGGCGGCATTCCTGCTGTTGGTGGGCACCACCCACCCCTAACCCCTCCCACTGCCTCCGAAGACTCCGCTCCGCAGGGAGGGGAATGAGGCCTCCCACGGCGCTGCGAAGACTCCGCTATTGGCTACTCCACCACGAAGTGGGGGAGGCTGGGAGGGGGTGGTTCCAACAACGGCACCGTGAGCAGAGCGCTGGCCAGACACGCACCGAACCAA